>DATMSK010000001.1:0-5939 GCA_035565395.1 Methylophilus sp.
CAGGTCTGTGAGCGGCCCAGCAATGAAAAACCGATAAAACCACGGACTTCCAGCTCATTACCATTCGGGCTCAAGGTCATTTTGCATTTGTAGGTCTTGCCGTTTTCAGGGTCAAGGATTTCACCATCCTCGTAAACATGACTCTTGCTTGAAGGTTTCAAGTGTTTGGCGATTGTCATGCCAACAATTTTCTGACCTTTGCGTTCGTCAGTGCACTTGTCACAGACTGCTTCACCCGTGTCGGTAGCGAGCAGGCCTTTTTCAACAACGGCACTGTATTCACCAGCATTTTCAACAATACGGACCAGCGATCTCGGTTTGCCGGTGCGATCATCCGTGGTTTGCCAAAGGCCACTGAGGTCCGCGGCATGCAGGGTATAGGGGAGTAATAAACAAAGGGTGGTGAATATTGCTTTGAGGTGTTGCATGGTTAATCTCCTTTAGTGGCTAAACAGCAGGAATAAACTTGCAAATTGCAGTAATACCAGCACGATGATGGCGGTTGTGGCCCACTTTTGCCAAGTGGCTTGCCGGTGCTGTGAGGTGAGCAGGGCATCGAAGCGGCTTTGTTGCTTGCTGAGCTCGGTTTGGTTGCGCAAGTATTGCTCGAACAGGCGTGGCATTTCAGCGGCATGGGTCAGGATATAAGGCAATTCCCGTTTGGCTGATTTGAGCAGGCTACGCCAGCCGATCTGTTCACTCATCCAGCGTTTGAGGAAAGGCTTGGCGCTATGCCATAAATCAATATTCGGGTCGAGTTCGCGGCCTAACCCTTCGATATTGAGCAAGGTTTTTTGCAGCATAATCAGTTGCGGCTGGATGTTGACGCCAAATCGGCGTGACATCTGGAACAGGCTCAGCAAGGTGCGGCCAAAAGAAATATCCTTGAGCGGTTTTTCAAAAATGGGCTCGCAAATCGCACGTACCGCAGTTTCCAGGGCTTCAACATTGGTATCCGCCGGTACCCAGCCAGATTCAATATGGGCGACAGCGACATCGCGGTAATCGCGATTGAAAAATGCCAGAAAGTTGCGCGCAAGATAGTACTGGTCAGTCGGTGTCAGGCTACCCATGATGCCAAAGTCGAGCGCAATGAACTTGCCTTTATCCGGCCCTTCCGTGACCACCTGGATATTGCCAGGGTGCATATCGGCATGAAAAAAACCATCGCGGAACACTTGTGTAAAAAAGACTTCCACACCTTCGTGCGCCAGTTGGGTCAGGTTAATGCCATAAGCCGCCAGTGAGGCGGTATCGCGAACTGGGGTACCAAACATCCGCTGCATGGTCATGACTTGTTTGCGTGAGTAATCCCAGTAAACCGTCGGCACCAGCAGTCGGCGGTCACTGAAATTGCGGCCTAGTTGAGCGCAGTGTGCAGCTTCCAACGTTAAATCCAGTTCATGTTCGGTATGGCGCGCAAACTCATCTACCATTTCTTCCGGCTTCAGGCGGCGGCCTTCACTGGATAGTTTTTTGAGCCACCAAGCCAGTGTGCGCAACAAGGCGATGTCTCGGTGAATAATGGCAGCAATGCCTGGGCGCAGGACCTTGACCGCAACCTGTTCGCCGCTGTGTAGCGTGGCAAAGTGCACTTGCGCGACGGAGGCGCTGGCAACCGGCGTGATGTTGAATTCGGCATATACCGTTGCAAGCGGTGCAGAAAAGGCTTCCTGAATAATGGCCTCAACCTGTGCATAGGCAAAAGGGGGTACCTGATCCTGCAGTTTGGTTAACTCATCCGCCACATCTGGCGGCAAAAGATCTCGGCGTGTGGATAGCATCTGGCCGAATTTGACGAAAATAGGCCCCAGTTTTTCCAGTGCCAACCGCAAGCGTACAGCGCGCTTTTCTGGCGCATGCCGCCAGAAAAAGAGTAGGTTGAGTAGTCGATGAGCGATGCCAGGCTGTTCATCGCGGATAAAAAAGATATCAAGGCGGTACCAGACCAGTACGCCGATAATATGAAACAAACGTAACCAATGCATTCTTACTGGCTTTCGTGAGGGGTGTCGGCAGCAAGCAGTTTCTCAACACGCTGTTGCAGCCTGTCAGTGTCTTCTCGCAGCGCATCGACAGAACGGTTAAATTGTTCGATATGCGTTTTTTTGGCAATGATGGGACGCTCTTCCTGCCAATATTCCACCAGCATCTCGCCCAGGTTTTTGGCTTGTGTTTGCCAGCGTTGCAGTTTTTCCTGTCCTAGTTGTACCACCTGGTAAGCAGCAATATCTCCGACGACTTTACTGAGGTCGTCTTCGACATCCCAGCGGATGGCGGACAATATCTTACCGACTTCCATGCCCAGCGTCGCATCGCCTTCAATTTTAATCAGGCTGTGGGCCAATGGGTCTTGCCTGAGCAGGCGCATCGCCAGGCTGGGTGGCAGATGGATGGTGGCATCAGCGCTGGCTGAATCAGCTGCAATTGCAAGGTCTCCATGACTCAGAATAGTCAGCATGACCTGTGCGACCTTGAAGTCCAAGAGGATGTTTTTATGCGCATAAGGCTGGAGTAGCGGCGCCGTCCAGCTATTTTGCTGCATCAAGTGCTGCAGCACGAATTGAATCAGTGGTTTAAACATGGGTTAGAGTTTAATCCCCTTATGCAGGGCAACCACGCCCGCAGTCAGGTTGTAATAATCAACTTTGCCAAAGCTCGCTTCATGCATCATTTGTTTGAGCGTTTCCTGGTCTGGGTGCATGCGTATGCTTTCTGCCAGGTAACGGTAACTTGGCTCGTCATTCGCAATCCATTTGCCAAACTTGGGCAGCAACTTAAATGAATAGGTGTCGTACAGTTTCTCTAGCGGTTGCCAGACTTTGGAGAACTCTAGTACCAGCAGGCGACCGCCTGGTTTGAGCACACGTTGCATTTCGCGCAGGGCAACATCTTTATGAGTCATATTACGCAAACCAAAGGCGACGATCACGCAATTGAATGTTTCATCTGCAAATGGCAGGACTTCAGCATTACATTGTGTAGCAGGAATGCTCAGCCCTGCATCTATCATGCGGTCGCGGCCAACCCCGAGCATGGAAGCATTAATGTCCGTCAGGATCACTGTGCCAGGGTTCACGGCAGATTGCGTGTTTACTTTTTTAGCAAACAGGCGGGACAAATCGCCGCTGCCGCCAGCAATGTCCAACACTTTATCGCCAGGACCCACGCCGCTGACATCCACCGCAAAGCGTTTCCATAAACGGTGCATGCCTGCCGACATCACGTCGTTCATGATGTCGTATTTTTGTGCGACAGAATGAAATACTTCACCAACTTTTTTCTGTTTGTCCGTTTCGGCAACCGTCTCAAAGCCGAAGTGAGTGGTTTTTTGCGGATCAGTGTTTTGCTGCATGTTTGGGTTCCTTACGGGTGTGGCCAGCCATGGACAGTTTTGTCACATAGTCTTGCCACAGGCTTTCATAATGTTGTGCCAGATAATACAAATAATCCCACGAATAGAGGCCGGTATCATGACCGTCATCAAAGATCAGTTTGATTGCATAGCGGCCGACCGGTTCAATGCCAGTGATGTTTACATTTTCCTTATCCAGTTGCAGTACTTCCTGGCCTGCACCATGTCCACGCACCTCAGCAGAAGGCGAGTAGACGCGTAAAAATTCGCAAGAAAGCATGCATTCGGTATGGTTGTCGAAGTGAATTTCCAGCAGGTGCGATCCTTGATGCAGTTGTATCAGGGTCGGGGTAGGGCAATCAGGGTGAAGACCGCTCATAGTATTGAAGAAATGGTGGATTGAGTCGATAACTTTAGTTATGCGCATGATAGCAGATGCATGCATTCAGCGCATAAACCAACATTGTTGTATCTTATGGTTGATAATTCATTTTATTTATGAATTAATAGCTATACCTGCATGATTTATTTGAACTTTTATTATTTCATGATAGATTACTAAAAAAACAGATAATCATGAATAGGTTACCTTATCACTGTTAAGCAGGTCCTATGGAAAATAACAGACTGGCACAACAATTTGATTTGTACACACGCTGGCGTCAATCGATTGCTGATGTCTTGGGGGAGTATCGGCGCTGGTTGGCCGATAAGCAGCTCAGCGATGTGCAAATAGAAGAGCGTATACAGCAGCAATTAAACCGCTTGCGTGAAGATAAGCTGAATGTGGCATTTGTCGCGGAGTTTTCGCGCGGCAAGTCCGAGCTTATCAACGCAATCTTCTTTTCCGGTTACGGGCACCGTTTGCTGCCTTCTGGCGCCGGGCGTACTACCATGTGCCCCACCGAGTTGCGCTATGACACTGGCAAACCAGTGAGTTTATCGTTATTGCCAATAGAAACCAGCACGCACCAGATTTCCATCAGTGAATACCGCCGTACCCCACAGGCATGGTCTGTGGTTGAGTTTGATGCACATTCACGCGAAAGTATGGTTGAGGCATTTAAAGAGGTCAGCCGCACACGTCGTGTCACTGTAGAAGAGGCACAATCGTTAGGCTTATACAATCCCGATCAGCCGGATGATGCCATGCTCATTGGCCAGGATGGTCTGCTTGAAATCCCTTGCTGGCGCTACGCCGTGATTAACTTCCCGCATCCATTGCTCAAACAGGGCTTGGTGATTCTGGATACCCCAGGGTTGAATGCGATTGGTGCAGAACCAGAGTTAACCATGAGCATGTTACCGAACGCGCATGCCGTATTGTTTATCTTGGGCGCGGATACCGGTGTCACTAAGTCTGAAATGGAAGTCTGGCGCCGCTATATCAGTGGTGCGCGCTGGAAGCAAAAAGGCCGCATGGCTGTACTCAACAAGATTGACGGCTTATGGGATCCGCTCAAAACAGATGATGAAGTGGAAACTGAGCTTTACCGTCAATTACAAAACACAGCCGAATTGCTAGGCTTGCCCCGCGACCAGATTTTGCCGACCTCCGCCCAGAAAGGCTTGCTGGCTAAGGTCAAAGGCGATCAACAGTTATTGCACAAGAGTCGCTTGCTGCAACTGGAAAGAAATCTTTCCGATGAACTGATTCCTGCCAAACAGGAGATTGTGCGTGAAAGCATACAGGGTGAAATTGAGGACATGATGCAGCAAACGCGCATCACGCTTGAAACCCGTTTGCAAAGCGTCCTTGATCAGGCCGAAGAGCTGCGTTGCCTACAGGGCAAGAATGAAGATGTGATTGCGCAGATGATGCGTAAGGTCAAGCAGGATAAAGTCAATTTTGAAGTTGGCCTGCAGCGCTACCAGGCATTGCGTAGTGTGTTTTCTGTGCAGTCCAATCAGGTATTCCACCATCTGGGCTTACCGGCACTCAAGAGCAAAGTGCGCGAAACGCGTGACACCATGATGAAAGCCGCCTTTACCAAAACCATGCGGCAGGCGATGGATGATTTTTTCAGTGACCTCAAGCGCCGCATGATGGATGCCGATGTCCATGTGCATGAAATCAAGAAAATGATGGAGGCCATGTATGAGAAGTTTTCCAAAGAGCATGGGCTGTTGCAAAAGACGCCGCCGCCATTTTCAACCTCACGCTATTTAAAAGCACTCAATAAACTGGAAACAATTTACCGCGACCAGTTTAATACTACCTTCAATATGATTGCCCACGAGAAACTGACGCTCACCAGCAAGTTTTTTGAAACCCTGGCCAGTCATGTGATCCTGGAATATGAAGCGGCTAACCGCGATACTGAAAGTTGGCTAAAAGCCGTGATTGCGCCGATGGAAAGCCAGATGCGTGAACATCATGTACAGCTCAAACGCCGTGTCGAAAGCATCAAACGTATTTACCAGGCAACCGACACGTTGGAAGAGCGTATCGCTGATCTGGAACAGGTGGAATTATCAATCCGCCAGCAATTGGCAGAACTGGAACAGCTCAATGGCAAAGCCATGTTTGCGTTAGCGCATGAGGAAGTGATTGTGCAGGCTGCTTAAGGACGCTCCTATAAAT
>DATMSK010000002.1:0-2795 GCA_035565395.1 Methylophilus sp.
ACCCCACCGGTGTTTGCTATCTACAGCGTATTACTGGTTACCCGCTGGCTACGGGATGAAATCGGTGGTTTGCACAATGTGGCTAAACGCAATGCGCTGAAAGCGGCCTGTTTATACCAGGTGTTGGATGACCATGCTGATTTCTACCATGGCCGTGCCGCGGTTGCTGACCGCTCAACAATGAACGTGGTATTTAATTTGCCGAATGCAGAAATCGAACAAGCGTTTTTGCAGGCCGCTCAGCAGGCTGGATTTTCGGGACTGAATGGACACCGTAGCATCGGTGGCATCCGTGCCTCGATTTACAATGGACTGGAAGTGGCTGCCGCTGAACAGCTGGCAGAGTTTATGCAAACGTTCCGCAAATGTTATAAGCCCTCTACACCACGCGCTACCGGAACCGTCGCCGCATACGCTTAAAGCGCCTTACACTTATAACCCTTAGTGCGAAGAAATCTGGCTATGGGTCAAGCGCTCATCCGGATCAAAATAGATACGTAATGCATGGTAAACGTGCATGCACTTGCCGAGGTCATATTCAAGCGCATTGGCATCCTCCAGGCTAGGGCGTCCGAGCAGTGCCATCACGGCTTCTTTTTTGGCGCCACGGATCAGAATGTTATTTTTCAGGTCGTAAGCCATATCTCCACGGCGGCAATCTTTTTGTACACTGCTGGAAAGCTCCATCCAGCGTGTCTGGTCAAACTTTTCGCTGCCAAACACCGCTTCATCTTTAAATGCCCACCAGGTAAAAAATACAATGGTCAGGATGACCGTGAATACCGCCAGTACAATCGCAGACACTTTGATCAGTTTCATGCACGCTGCCTTTCAGCTGGTTAATCGCTATCAGTCACATCCAGATCACGGATGGCATTATGGAAATCATCCACATCCGAGAAACTTCGGTAGACCGAAGCAAAACGGATATAAGCCACCTGATCCATTTGTTTAAGCTCTTGCATCACGGTTTCACCCAGCAGCCGGGCTGGCACTTCACGCACCCCTAAACCGAGCACTTTCTGGATGATACGGTCCATGGCCTTGTCGACATATTCAGTAGGCACAGGACGTTTGTGTAGTGCGCGGGTAAATGATACGCGCAGCTTTTCACGCTTGAACTCTTCCCGCGTACCGTTTTGCTTGACCACCTGCGGCAGGTGTAACTCTGCGGTTTCATAGGTGGTAAAACGCTTGTCGCACACCTGGCAGCGGCGACGACGGCGGATAGAATTCCCTTCCTCATTGAGGCGGGAATCCACCACCTGTGTATCATCAGCACCGCAAAACGGACATTTCATGGCTGAAAGTCGCCGGAGAAATTATTTGCCGTAGACCGGGAATTTATCCGTCAAGGCATGTACCTTGGCTTTCACCGCAGTAATCACTTCCGCACTTTCCGGATTGTCCAGTACATCAGCAATCAAGTTAGCCACTTGCTCGGCTTCAGCCTCTTTGAAGCCACGGGTGGTAATCGCCGGTGAACCGATACGGATACCGGAAGTCACGAATGGACTCTCAGGGTCGTTAGGAATCGCATTCTTGTTCACGGTAATGTGCGCCTGGCCCAGGAAGGCGTCAGCCGCTTTACCAGTCAAGCCTTTAGGACGCAGGTCAACCAGGAATACGTGTGACTCAGTGCGGCCGGAAATAATGCGCAAGCCTCTTGCAGCCAATGTCTTGGCCATGGCACTGGCGTTTTTCAATACCTGTTCCTGATATACCTTGAACTCAGGTTGTGCCGCTTCCAGGAAAGCAGTGGCTTTACCGGCGATCACGTGCATCAACGGGCCACCTTGCAGGCTTGGGAACACATTGGAGTTAATGGATTTCTCAAATTCTGCTTTGGCCATGATGATGCCGCCACGTGGACCACGCAATGTTTTGTGAGTGGTGGAAGTCACGAAATCAGCATGTGGCACCGGGTTAGGATACACACTCGCAGCGATCAGGCCGGAATAATGTGCCATATCGACCATGAAGTAAGCACCGACCTTTTTGGCAATGTCTGCCATACGTGCCCAGTCAAAACGCAAGGCGTACGCAGAGGCCCCACCGATCAACAGTTTTGGTTTGCATTCAACCGCGATACGTTCCATCTCGTCATAATCAATCTCTTCTTTGTCGTTCAGGCCATAAGGCACGATATTGAACAACTTACCAGACAGGTTAGCCGGGGAACCATGTGTCAAGTGACCGCCGTGACCCAGGTTCATCCCCATCACGGTATCGCCTGGTTTCAGGATAGAGAAATATACTGCCTGGTTAGCCTGTGAACCGGAGTGTGGTTGCACGTTAGCGTATTCTGCGCCGTACAACGCCTTCAGGCGGTCAATCGCCAATTGCTCCACCTGGTCAACAAACTCACAGCCGCCATAGAAACGCTTGCCTGGATAACCTTCCGCATACTTGTTGGTCAGCTGGGAGCCTTGTGCTTCCATGACTGCCGGGCTGGTGTAGTTTTCTGATGCGATCAGCTCGATATGCTGATGCTGACGCTCTACTTCGGAAGAAATCATTTGGGCCAGAGCTGGGTCTGCAACGCTTAAGTTTCTTGAAAAGCTAAACATGACGATCAAGTTTCCGTATTCACAAAAATAAAGCGGGATTTTACCATGAGGCGACCCCCGCATGCACCTTTAGCATGCACGTGAATACAGCTTCTTTATTTTTGCCAGCGCCTGCCCCTTTTTTGCGCACGCAAGAAACAGGTGCGCCGCCCCGGCTCAACCTGCACCAAACCGGTGCATAAAATTCAGCAGATGCTGAACTGGCAGCAGCCCACAACACAACAA
>DATMSK010000003.1:0-5844 GCA_035565395.1 Methylophilus sp.
CTCGCTTAAAGCAAGGGTGCGTCGTGAAGATATAAATACAGAGTGCGTTCTATCCGTACTACTTCAATTTAAGCAAACAGGCTGATGCCCAATACGGCTGCCAAGGCAATACCAATCGCTAACAACAGGAAAATAAAGAAAAATACTTTTGAAATCGTGGCAGCGCCAGACTCAATGCCTCTAAATCCCAGCAACCCAGCGATAAAAGAAATGACTAGAAACAACAGCGCGTAGTAAAGCATAGATTGGCCCCTTCATTAACATTGAACATGGAGCCATCTTAAAAGGATCTCGCCAATTAACATATCAGCGATTCACTTGAAAATTGGTCAGAATGTACCTACGCAAAGGGGATGTTAAACTTGGCAGCCAGCCAGTGCATTGACGGTGAGGTGGAAAAATATCTTACGTGCAAGGGTTAATCCGCGTATATTAACAAGACTGATCGCGCCATAGCTGTACATCATTTGCAGGCGGTTAAGTGAGTGGATACTCACTATTGCTAGTCGCTAAATACACGAAGGCATTTCACTTTCACCTTATTCAAGCCTCAGG
The DNA here is from genome assembly GCA_035565395.1 of Methylophilus sp. GTDB lineage: Bacteria > Pseudomonadota > Gammaproteobacteria > Burkholderiales > Methylophilaceae > Methylophilus. Next base: position 556 of record DATMSK010000003.1, read on the forward strand.
AAAGGAGGGTTGTATGCGTTTGACTTATCATCCGCAATTCACCGGCTATCAATTAGGGTTGCTTATACTGGCATTGTTCATGCCAACGGCTGTATTGGCTGCCAGTGACAGTGCCAAGGTGATCAGCGCGCCGGTACAAAAAAGCATGAATAAGGCAGAGACCAGGTCAAAAGTCATTGCGCTGTTGAACATGGATGAAGTGCTGCCTGATTGCCAGCAACAAGTCACCATGACCAAAGTGAAAACGGTGCTTTACAGTGAAAGCGGGCTGACACCGGAAAAAATCGGCGTAGACTGGCAAGGGGGCAAGTTTGATATTGCTACCAATGTCGGTGAAAACCCGGTGTTATCCCTGGACGAGATCCATGCGGCAAACCAGTTTATTAAGGTTGGCAAACGTTACCTGATCCATTTTCAGCTATGCGGTGACGGTAGCCAGCACAGTTTGATTAATATGTACGCTGAACAGTCACCTGCACGCCCAGCACGTAAAATCAAAACCTGAGTTCGACGCATCTAACTAGAAAGCATGCACCTTCTGCTTTTACATATGCAAATAATGCACTGCTCTGCCCTATACGCGCGTATAGTGAACCTGATTGTTTAATCGTCTTGGTCTCAACTGCTTCCTTTGGTTGCAGTATGAGGCCTTTCAATGTGCTGTCTTTGCTTAAAAACCTCCCTCGTGCTTTCCAAGTGGTGTTTTTACTTAAGCAACAATAGTTTCACAACGTAACACGCATGCGTGTGGGCATCTGGGCCGCTACTGTTTCATTCCTTCATTGCCTGCTTTTAATAAAGATAAAAGGAGCATGTTATGGATAGAAAAGTATTTTTCAGCGATGGCGGTATCATTATTAGTGACAGCCGATTTATCGCGAGCGGCTATATATACAATATCCGGGATATCACTTCTGTCAGGCTGGGGGTGATCGAGGCGCCGCGATGGTTGGGAATATTCGGCATGGGCTCAGGTTTGGTACTGATGCTCATGGAAGATACTTTATTTGTCGTGGGGGGCTGTTTCATCGCATTAGGTGTGATGGTTGGAGTATTTTCCAAAACCCGATATGCCGTGATCCTGGAGACTGCGACAGGGGAGCATCGTGTTTTTTCAGATACCAGCAAGCATTATATCGAGAGGGTAATTTGTGCTCTGGATGCTGCAATGGTTCACCGTGTGACATCATCGATAGCGGAGCGGGTTGGCGGGTTTGACAATGCGAATGAGTCAAGCATATCGTTGCCAATGTCAGCGCCTTTGATTGAATAATGGGTAGGGGATGAATGTTATGGCGCTGTCATTCATCTTCGCTTTATTCGTCTTCACTGAAGGCACCATGAAAATCAATCAGCTCAATCACCCCTTTTTTACGCATGTTTCCTATAAAGCCTATCCCTTCCTTGGTGACCTGGTTTTCGCCGGAATGCCTGCCTTCTCTCACATCCCCATTGGCGCGTAGTGGTCGGTGAAAAATTTCCTTATGAAATTTCAGGGAGGCTTCCCCTATGCCGATTCTTTTGCACTTTTCCAAATCCAGCACGGTAATCATAAAGCTTTCGGCCCCTTTTGCTTCCTTGCGGAGCGCTAAATCAATGACGCCAACTTGTTCCCTATCGCGCAGGATCAAGATTTCCTCGCCGGTCTGACTGAAGCGAAGGGTGTATGTTAGGCCATCTTTGGCTACAAATTCTTTTTCATGCATATGAAATCCTTTTGCGGTGCCCATGCATAGTGGGCGTCATGAAGGCATGATAGCGCCTAGTGTGCATCCATGTTTGTTTGGTGACTTAATTTTACAAAATGGGATGCCAGTAACAATGCGCTAGCTAGGATTTAATCGTTTTTCCAAACCGGTTTCCAGGGGGGGGCAACGCAATGACCGTGGGTAAATAGGATGGAGTGTTGAATTGTTATCAACTGTTAACAATAAACTATGTTATGTTAGCATTACTGTATTGATTGCAATGGAGATATGACATGGAAGAAGCCATATACTTCAGCCATCAAGGCGTGAGTGTTAGTAATAGCCGTTTTTTCATTAACGGTAAAACAATTTCTATCCATAACGTCAGTACGGTTGAACGTAGAGTGCTCAAGCCCCAGCTTGGCTTTGCTCGGATATGTATTCTCGGGGGGATAGCATTGCTATTGGGCAGTGGGAGCTTACCTCTGGTAGGTATCTTTTCAATGATATATGGGGGCGTGCTATGGTATCTGGCCACGCCCAGATACCTAGTGGTGATTCATACACCAGCAGGCGAATATCATGCCTACATGAGTGAGAATAGTGTGGACGCGGAGAATGTGATGACCGCGCTGAATGTGGCGATTGCGCTAAAAGGGGATACCCGGCAATGAGAGTCCAGTGTCTACTAAAACGCGCAAGGGGCGTCATGCCAAGTGCCCTGGGTAGGCCCAAATGCTTGTAATCCACGCTTTCGGTTCTGTTTGCTTGACAGAAAATACTGACAGCATAATCAGACTGAATCGCCTTCTTTTGCGGCAGTTGATTTTATTACATTCTTGGTAATTGCACCGTTTCTATAGAGCCTATCAATTCCAGGAGGTCCCTTTATGGCTACTGCCAGCACGCAACCTTTGAAAGAACCTGTCATTGACCCACTGCCTGGTATGGGCGCTATCCCGCACGATGAAGGGGTCGCTTTCCGGGTCTGGGCGCCAAATGCACAACGGGTTTCTGTGATTGGGTCATTTAACGACTGGCAAGCAGGCCTGGATGAGTGCATCAGTGAAGGCAACGGCTATTGGTATATTGACATGGCTAACGCCAAGCCGGGGGATGAATACCAGTTTCACCTGATCAATGGCGAACAACAATTACAACGCATCGACCCTTACGCCAAAATCGTCACCAATTCTGCAGGCAACGGTGTGATTCCACCGCTTGATTTTTTTGCACCACCCCCAGTTCAATTTCAGATGCCGCCCTGGAATGAACTGGTCATTTATGAGCTGCACATCGGTACATTTAATGCCAAAGGCGAGCATGTAGGGACATTTGATACCGCTATTGAGCGGTTGCCATACCTGAAGGCACTGGGCATTAATGCCGTTGAAGTCATGCCGATTGCCGAGTTTGCTGGCGATTATTCCTGGGGCTATAACCCGGCGCATCCCTATGCCGTGGAAAGTGCTTATGGCGGGCCTGAGGCTTTCAAACGGTTTGTCGCCGCAGCACATGAGATCGGCATCGCTGTCATTGTCGATGTCGTGTATAACCACTTCGGTCCCTCGGATATTAGCCTGTGGCAATTTGATGGCTGGCAGGAAAACAATAAGGGCGGCATTTATTTTTACAACGATTGGCGCTCTGCCACGCCTTGGGGCGATACACGTCCGGATTATGGGCGTGGGGAAGTGCGCAAATACATTTTTGACAATGCCATGATGTGGCTGGATGATTACCACGCCGACGGACTGCGTTATGACATGACACTGTATATCCGTAGTGTAGAAGCCAGCGCACAAAACCTGATTGCTGAAGGCTGGAGTTTGCTGCAATGGATTAACAGTGAAGTTGAGACGCGCTATCCAGGCAAAATCACCATTGCTGAAGACCTGCAAAATAGCGCTGAACTGACACTCAAACGCGAGGATGGTGGCGCCCATTTTGGCAGTCAGTGGGATGCGGGATTTGTACATCCGGTGCGGGCGGCATTGATCGAAATAGATGATGCCCATCGCTCCATGGCTGCAGTACGCGATGCCCTACTCAATCAATATAATCAGGATGCATTTCAGCGCGTGATTTATACGGAGTCGCATGATGAGGTTGCGAATGGTAAACAGCGCCTGGTGACTGAAATCGACCCGAGTGAACAGCCCGGCCGCTATGCGATCAAGCGTTCTTGCCTGGGTGCTGCACTAGTCATGACCGCGCCAGGCATCCCCATGTTGTTCCAAGGACAAGAGTTTCTACGTGACCAGTGGTTCCGCGATGACCGTCCTATTGACTGGCAGCGTGCAGAGGATTATTCGGATATCACCGCCCTGTATCGAGACCTGATCGGACTTCGCTTGAACCAGCAAGGGTATTCTGCCGGGCTGAGCGGACAACATGTTGCTGTGTATCATGTCAATGACCACGATAAACTGATTGCCATGCATCGCTGGAAAGAAGGTGGCAGGGGTGATGACGTGGTGGTTGTATTCAACTTTGCCGAAGGCCGTAAAGACAATTATCTGATCGGCTTGCCGTATGGCGGAGAGTGGAAATTACGTTTCAACAGTGATGCCACGCTGTATAACGCGCAACTGGATGAAACGCCCTCAACAGATATTTCTGCGCGGCAAGAAAGCCATGATGGCTACGAGTTTTCTGCCACCATTACGATAGGCGCGTATGCCTGCCTGATCTACACACGCGAACAATAACTGGTGAAGATTGCAATGTGCCGTATGCCCTGCTGAGGCAATCAAGTAGTGTGCTTTAGCATGCTTGGTTTGGTAATTGGCGGGTATTCATGTTGTTGATTGCCATAATAAAAGTGGCATCACGGATTTATATTCTCCTCTATATCTTAAATGTAGATCAAAGGGTGTGACATGGCGGTAAACAGCATTAATGCCTACAGTGCCTTGCAAACGCAAAGCACTTCCAGCGTGCAACAGCTCAAACAAACTGTGAATGCTCTTGATTCAGCGTTGAAATCAGGCGATTTGCAAAGCGCTAAAGATGCTTACGCAAAACTAAGCCAGCTGAAAACGATAGACAGCAATAGTCCACTTTTCACGATTGGGCAGGCGCTCAAAAAAGACGATATTCAATCGGCTTTACAGGTGGTACAAACCAATGCGGCTGATAAGACGACTCCGTTAGCATGGCAGCAATTGGCCAAACTCACAGCCGGGACCAACACCACAGAGAGTACTTTGTCAGCGAATAACAAAATTTCCAGCCTGCTTAATTATTTAGCCTCCGGAAGTGGAGATGCTACATCAACCTCTACAAACTACACACCTGGGATCATTAACCAAGTGATATCTCAAATGAATAGCGTCAGTAGCACGGTCTCATTGGGAAGCAGCACGTCCGCTGAAACCACAGAGTTGTACTCCCAATTGGCGCAACAAATCAAAAATAATCCGCAGCTGGGTGCGATACTTGTCGAGCGCTTGAAAGCACAATCTTCCAATGGCGTATTCAGCTATTTATAAAGACCTGTAGCGCAGAGTATTTGTGAAGGATTGAAGCCATCAAAATAAACGTTGAATAGCTGTCGTTTCCGGCAGCCATTCAATCTTCAATTGCAAGAGATACAAAG
>DATMSK010000004.1:0-4305 GCA_035565395.1 Methylophilus sp.
CAAGAATAGTCGTGGGAATACAACAGCATCATTCAGATACCGGGATACCAGTCTTTTCGGCTCAGAGGCCATGCGGTGCAGCCACTCCACCCCGCATCGACGCATCCACATCGGAGCACGTGGTTTCTCACCTGCCAGAAAATCAATGGTCGCGCCTACGCAGAGCGCGGCTTTAACCTGCAACTCCGACTGATATTTAGCCACCCATAATTCCTGCTTGGGTGCCCCCAACCCTATTACCAGAAGATCAGCTTGCGTCTGGTTAATCTGAGCGCAAATCTTCTTACATTCCTCAGGGCTTTTCTCAAAGCCCATGGGCGGGCTATACAAACCCACTACACGCACATTGGGCCATTGGGCATGAATTTGCTCGGCAGCGCGTTCTGCTACGCCAGGACCGGCGCCCAGCAAATAGACGCGCAACTCCTTGCTATGCCGTGTTTGTGCGTGGCTGAACAAGGCAGGAACCAGATCACTCCCTGGAACGGTGCCAGGCAAGGGCTTCCCCAACAATTTAGAAGCCAGCACCACAGGCTTGCCATCCGCTACTACCAGGGAAGCCTGATCATAAGCCGCTTTGAAAGAAGCGTTTTCACTCAGCTTGACCACATGATCCACATTCGGCGTTACCACGTAGTGGCAATCGCATGCATCAGCATCGAGCCAGGTGAATATGCGAGCCACACTGCCCTCCATATCCAGCACGTCAATCTTGATATTAAAAAGCTGGAGATATGTCATCGGTTCCTTTTGTTCACTATGACGAGTTTGCATGCGGTGTCGATCAGTTGTCGGTTATCAGTTAAGCAAATAGCAGGCCTGCGTTACTCCGTCGGCCTGAAATAAATTACAGTTTATAAACAGAGGCCTCAAATCCGCCATGGGCGCCACATTCCAGCCTTTGTCTCCAAACAGCGACGTTTAAAAAAGGCTGGAGAAAATAGTCTTTTCAAACAAGCTACCCATCGTTATTTCGACCGTCTCCAATCAGCGACAAGATCAGAAAATGGGCAATTATCAATCGCGTTGCGATCGCACCCACTCCACTTGGCGCTTGACCAGATATTTCAGGTACAAGGGGATCTTTCTGAGCGCATACAACGGCGCATACACCAGCATCCACAAGGGAATGGCGTGTCGTCCAAACTTAGCCCATGCCGCCATCACTGCCAGGAACAGAAGCACGAACATTGTGCCCCCAAGCACCAATGAGCCAGCATAACCGAATACTGCCAGCAGCGCAGATATCAGAATGTATGCGCTTAAACACATCACCAGCAACGCCAGGGGAGGAATACAAATATCCAGTGCCATTGCCACAAGCTCGGCATTGCGGGTACGCAAGCCCTTCCATACGAGAGGAAGTCCCGTATTAAAAATCATGCTGATGTGCCCATGTTCCCAGCGCGTGCGCTGGGAATCCGCCCCGGCCTCATTCGCGGCAAATGCACTTTTGACCAATGCCTCATGGCAAAAAACAGGGGCATGGCCATCATTGGCGGCGTCGAGGCCTAGCTTCATGTCTTCAACCAGATGACCGTTGGCAAGATCAGCGTTGGAAATAAATGCCCAGGGAAATGCCATGCCTGTGCCCATCAACTGACATGGCCCTTGCATGACACGCAATCCCAATGGACGTACCTGGTTTTTAATGACCCAGGCAAACTCAGCCAACCGTGTCTTGAGCGCGCTGGCGTCGGGCGACACCATAAGGTAAAGCGCCTGTACAGGGCGCTGATGCTCCCTGGCGGTTTGCGCCAGTGTGGGAATGGCATGTGGCCCAACCCAGCAATCCGCATCAACAATCATCACAATCTCGGGGGACTGCAAAATGCTTTTGAGGTATTGCATGCCAAAATCCAGCGCGAAGCCTTTGCCTCGCTTGAGATCGTCCTGACGCTCGATGACGGTCACACCGTATTGCCGGGCAACATCCGCCGTATCGTCAGTACAGTTATCCGCAATCACAATGATGCTTGCGGGTAAGTCAACTTGCGCCAGCAGGGATTTGAGCGTGACGCCAATGCCATTGGATTCATTGTGTGCAGGAACCAATATGGCCAACGAAGGCGTTGCTGTCGTAGACGCTGCGGTTACTGGCGCATGAAAAAATGCCATGACAATTTGCAGGCAGAAATAGCTGGTCGGAACAAACAGGACTAGGCCGACAACGAACCATAAGAGATCAATGTATTGCATGAATCAGTGTCACCTATTAATCACGTTCAGTCTAAGGATAAAGATAGTCGTTACCTGCCAGTCACATTGGAATATCTGAGCGACTGGAGCATTTAGCATGCGCCACCCGGCGATGCATGGACGACTAATGCTGGGTTGCGGGCAATGCCTGAAACAAGTGCAGCAACTTTTGTACCTCGGTGTCCACCGCATGACGGGCAACCACACGAGCATATCCCTGCTCCCCCATGGCGGACAGTTCTGCTACCGGCGTTGCCATGAATTCCTCAATGACGTCGGCCAGCCCTTGCACATCGCCCGCGGGAAACAACCATCCCGTTTTGCCATGGACAACGAGTTCAGGGATGCCCGCAACATAGGTGGTAAGCACAGGCCGTTTGAGTGCCATGGCCTCCATGACCACCACAGGGAGGCCTTCAGCGAAGCTTGGCAATATCATCGCACTGGAATGTTGCATGTATTCACGGACTTGTGCACTGGTAATCCAGCCGGTAATCGTAATCTGCCCCCCCAACTGGTGCTTGTGTATTTGAGATTCAATTTCAGTGCGCATTTCACCGTCACCCGCCAGCACCAGCTCCACTTTTTTACCCCGGGCAGCCAGCAAGGCGACCGCCTCTACGAGCAACAATTGGCCTTTCTGCTCACACAAGCGGCCCACACAAACCAGACGATGCGTGTCGGGGACCGGCACCGGGCTTACCTCATAAAATTCTCTTTCCAGACCGCAATGGACTTCGTTGATTTTTGACCAGTCGTTGAAGTCTACCCAGCGAAATAGCTGGCTCTTGGTAAAGGCACTAATGGCGATGACAAACCTGGCGTGTTGCACTTTTTCCTTAAGGTGAATCAGTTTGTTTTTATCAAACTCTTCCGGGCCATGCACGGTAAAACTGTAGTCGGGTCCGCCCAGCATCTTGCAGTACATCAGCACCTCGGTTGAATTTGTCCCAAAATGCGCGTGCACATGGTCGATCTCTTTCTCGGCGTACCACTGTCTTAACAGGCAGGCATGTGAAAAATAGATCAGGCTGTAGGCAAAAAACTTTTCTGACTTGAAGCCCAACTTCAGGGACATCATAAGGGTTCTGATAAATGCCAATGGCATTTTCAAAAAGGTTTTGCATACCACCCACAAACGGGCAGGCCAGCTAAGCAGCATCACATAGCGTGTCATGTCACGCTCGCGAAAATCTCCCTGATCGACTACCGGACTTGCCCAGCCGCGAATGGCAGTTCTGAAAACCGGATGGCCGGCACGTTCAATAGCGTTAATTTCGCGACGAATAAAACTCGTACTCACCAAAGGGTGTTGATTAATAAAGTAGGCGACCTTCACACGCTTCCCGATGCTGTCGTGACAGATGATGAACTGGTTTCTGGCGACTCCACTGGTTTGATTCTGTACTGCCAACCAATGGTAGCCCCCAGGAAGAACCAGAAATACCAGTTGAAGTTCAGGTAACCCAACAAATTATCTGAGTAAGAGTACATCAGATAACTTGCGATGGAGATGAGTGCAATAGTTTTCAATAACTTATCATGAATCACGTTCCGTAATATCGTTTGCCCCGTCTTGAAAAAGAGCCAGATATAAGCCAGCGTGCCAAAGAGGCCCAGATCAAAAAATGTTTGCACATAAACATTATGCGCCGCTGTGGGTTTGTCGGTAGATAGCGGGAAGAACATGGGTGAGTAGTGCAAGAATGCATCTGCCCCATAGCCAGTGAGGTATTTGGAGACTTGCATCCAATGCAATGCCGAGTCCCACAAGTATTTGCGCCAGGCATAGGAATTCAACTTGGCATAGGCGACCACCTGGTTACCAGAGGTAAGGTCGAGTAATCGATCTCGGATTTCAGGAATCGCCAGGCCAATAACGGGGAGCACCAGCAATACAGGGATGTACTTGCGCTCCATGAACAAAGCGTAAAAGGTAAAGAAGGCAAAGAAGGCGACCCATGCACTCCGGGTCTGCGTAAGCATGAGCATGCCCACCATGGCCAGCACGATAAAGGGCAGCAGTTTTTTCAGCAGGGACTTTTCAGTGAACTGCTGGCTTTTCCACAAATAAAAACCAATCAAAATCATCAAAACGCTATAAAA
>DATMSK010000005.1:0-14212 GCA_035565395.1 Methylophilus sp.
GGAAGCTCGGGTAGTCTTCTACAGCGTCCACCAACTGAAACATGGCTGCACTGGAATGCATGACTAAAACGGTTTTTTCTACTTGTGCCATGGTGAATGAATCGTACCGGAAGGAAACAGGGTTTTGAGTTAAAATGCTATTTTAAGTGATTTAAGCCTGCATACCAGCGTTATGACCATCGCGCAAAATAAAAAAGCGTTTTTTGACTACTTTATCGAAGAAAAATACGAAGCCGGTATTGTGCTCGAAGGTTGGGAAGTCAAAGCCATTCGCGATAACCGCATTAACTTGAAAGAGTCTTATGTGGTCATCATGCGTGGGGAGATTTACCTGATTGGCTGTCACGTGACGCCATTGGGCTCGGCTTCTACGCATGTCCGTCCAGATGCGATTCGTACGCGCAAACTGTTATTGCATAACGAAGAGATTGCAAAATTGATTGGTAAGGTGGAGCGCTCTGGTTATACCATTGTGCCACTAGACATGCATTTCACCCGTGGCCGTATCAAGGTGCAGATTGGCCTTGCCAAGGGTAAAAAGCAACATGACAAGCGCGATGTTGAGCGCGAAAAAGACTGGAAGCGTGAGCAAAGCCAGTTACTGAAAAACAAGGCCAGAGAACGATAGAGGCTGCTTTTAAGCCAGTAATTGTGCAAGTGCGGCCGGGATAAAGTCCGGGAGATCATCCGCAATTAATCCAATACCAAACATTCTGGCCGCTTCACTATGTATCCACACCCCGGCGGCTGCGGCTTCTAATGCTGGCATGCCTTGTGACAGCAGGCTGGTAATGATGCCCGCTAATACATCTCCAGCACCCGCTGTGGCTAATGTAGCCGGTGCGTCTTCATTCACGATCACTCGGCCGTCTGGTGCGGCAATCACCGTTTGTGCGCCTTTGAGCAGGATGACAGCCCCGGTTTGCCTGGCGGCAGTGAGTGTTTGCTGAATGCGATCATTACGTTGCCTGGCAGGAGCGACGCCAAACAGGCGTTCAAATTCGCCATCGTGTGGTGTCATGATGCAGGGCGCCTTAATGGCGTCTTTCAATTGTGTCGCCTGCGCTGCAAAGGCGGTGAGTGCATCTGCATCTATCACTACCGGTTTGCCAGTATCGAGCATGGTAAGCGTGGTGTGGTATGTTGCCTCTGTTACCCCTGCGCCGGGGCCAATCAGCAAGGCGCCTATGCGTTTATCTTTGATCAGCGTTTCTAGCTCCTCAATAGTGGAATAGGGCTTGGCCATAATGCTGAGTAGCTGGCTGGCGTAAATAGGGAGTGCGGCTTCAGGCACTGCGATGGCAGTGATGCCGGCACCTGTGCGTGCTGCGGCAAATGCAGCCAGCCGTGCGGCCCCGGTAGTAGGGTATCCACCTTGTACCAATACATAGCCGCGGCTATATTTGTGGCTAGTCGCATTCGGTTTGGGAAGTTGTGATTGCCAAAGTGATGGGGCGTTTGATTGGTATGTAGTCATGCGCCAATTGTATGCCCGAGAGGCGTGATTGGCGAGCATCCCTCTGATTTTATCGGTTACGTTCATTGTGGGCGGAAGGGCTTTGCGGTAAAATGTTCTCCCGTCTGTAACAATCTCAAAGTACCTTATCCATGACCAAATATGTATTCGTAACCGGCGGTGTTGTTTCTTCTCTTGGAAAAGGTATCGCAGCCGCCAGTCTTGGCGCAATTCTTGAATCACGTGGCATCAAAGTGACCATGTTGAAACTGGATCCTTATATCAATGTAGATCCAGGCACCATGTCGCCATTTCAGCATGGTGAAGTATTTGTAACCGATGATGGTGCTGAAACCGATCTTGATCTTGGGCATTACGAGCGCTTTATTAGCAGCAAAATGTCCAAGCGCAATAACTTCACGACAGGCCAGATTTATGAAACCGTGATTAAAAAAGAGCGTCGTGGCGAATATCTGGGTAAAACCGTGCAAGTCATTCCGCACATCACCGATGAAATCAAGGCCCATGTCAAACGCGGTGCCGAAGGGGCAGATGTGGCGATTGTGGAAGTCGGTGGTACCGTAGGTGACATTGAATAACTGCCTTTCCTGGAAGCCATCCGCCAGATGGGGATTGAAGAGGGCAGGAATAATGCCTGCTTTATCCATTTGACTTTATTGCCCTGGATTCCAACAGCAGGCGAGCTGAAAACCAAGCCAACCCAGCACTCAGTCAAAGAGTTGCGTGAAATCGGTATCCAGCCGGATATCCTGATGTGCCGTGCCGAGCGTGAAATCCCTGAAGATGAAAAACGCAAGATTGCCTTGTTTACCAATGTGGCTTATGAGGCTGTGATTACCGCCATCGATAGCGACTCCATTTACAAAATTCCTGGCTTGCTGCATGCGCAGATGCTGGATGAAATTGTGTGCCATAAGCTCAATATCCTGGCGAAAGCAGCTGATTTGTCTGCCTGGCAAAAAATTACTTATGCACAGGCCAACCCGAAAGAAATCGTCGATATTGCCTTTGTGGGTAAATATGTCGACCTGACAGAGTCATATAAATCCCTGACCGAAGCATTGATTCATGCCGGGATCCATACCGAGTCCAAAGTCAAGATTCACTATATTGACAGTGAAGACATTGAAAAAACTGGCACAGATGGCCTTAAAGGCATGGATGCGATCCTGATCCCTGGCGGTTTTGGCGTACGCGGCACCGAAGGTAAGATTGCTGCGATCCAGTATGCACGTGAAAACAAAGTGCCTTACCTAGGTATCTGTTTGGGGATGCAGCTGGCTGTGATTGAATATGCGCGTCATGTGGCTGGTCTTAAAGATGCCAACAGTACCGAGTTTAACCCTAAAGCCGAGCACAAGCTGATCGGCCTGATTGATGAGTGGCAGGATGCTTCCGGCAAAATTGAGAAGCGTGATGAAAACTCTGACCTAGGCGGTACCATGCGTTTGGGCGCGCAAAGCTGTCCTATCGTGCCAAACACGCTGGCAGCCAGCATTTATGGGGCTGAGGTGAATGAGCGTCACCGTCATCGTTATGAAGTCAATAACCACTATGTCGACCAGTTGAAAGCCGCTGGTCTGGTGGTTTCTGCACGTACGCCACGGGAAGAGTTGTGCGAGATGATTGAGCTGCCACAAACCGTGCACCCATGGTTCGTGGCTTGCCAGTTCCACCCTGAGTTCACGTCCAATCCGCGTAGTGGTCACCCATTGTTTAAAGCTTATGTACAGGCCGCCCTCGCACAGAAAGCCTCCAAAAAATAGCGCCTAAGAAAATAAGGAATACTCATGAAGTTATGTGGTTTTGACGTTGGTATCGAGCATCCGCTGTTTTTGATTGCGGGCCCATGCGTCATCGAATCCAAGCAAATGGCGATTGATACCGCTGGCCAGTTGAAAGAAATCGCTGCGCGTGTGGGTGTGCCGTTCATTTACAAATCTTCCTACGACAAAGCCAACCGTAGTTCGACCAAGACGTTCCGCGGTTTTGGCATGGAAGAGGGCCTCAAAATTCTGGATGAGGTGCGCGCGCAAATTGGCGTGCCTATCCTGACCGATGTGCATACTGAGGAGCAGGTGCCACACGTCGCTGCGGTTGTCGATGTGCTGCAAACCCCGGCCTTTCTGTGCCGCCAGACTGATTTTATTGTCGCTTGTGCGCAATCCGGTAAGCCGGTGAATATCAAAAAAGGCCAATTCCTGGCACCAGGCGACATGAAACAAGTGGTCAATAAGGCCAAAGAGGCCAATGGTGGCATCGACAACATTATGGTGTGCGAGCGTGGTGCGTCTTTTGGCTACAACACCTTGGTATCAGATATGCGTGGCTTGGCCATCATGCGCGAAACCAACTGCCCGGTAGTTTTTGATGCCACCCACTCGGTGCAACAGCCAGGCGGCCAGGGCGACAAGAGTGGCGGCCAGCGTGAATTCGTGCCGGTGCTGGCACGTGCGGCGGTTGCCAGTGGTATTGCCGGCGTGTTTATGGAAACACACCCAGACCCGAGCAAAGCCTTGTCAGATGGTCCAAACGCCTGGCCTTTAGGCAAAATGGAAGACTTACTGCATTTGCTGGTTAATTTGGACAAGCTGGTAAAAAAAGCCGGTTTTGCCGAACAAACCCTATAACTACATCCCTTTTTATTTAAAGTTAGATAAGGATAAATCATGAGCGCTATTGTAGATATTATCGCCCGCGAAATTATGGATTCACGTGGCAACCCGACGGTGGAAGTCGATGTGTTGCTGGAAAGCGGTGTCATCGGCCGTGCTGCCGTCCCTTCAGGTGCTTCTACTGGTGCCAAAGAAGCTGTAGAGCTGCGTGATGGCGACAAGAGCCGTTACCTGGGCAAAGGCGTTCTGAACGCGATTGAAAACGTCAATACTGAAATCACTGAAGCGATTATTGGCCTGGATGCTGAAGAGCAAAGTTTTATCGACAAAACTTTGATCGAGCTGGATGGTACAGAAAACAAAGACCGTCTGGGTGCGAATGCGATTCTGGGTGTGTCCATGGCTTGTGCACGCGCAGCGGCTGAAGAGAGTGGTTTGCCTTTGTACCGCTACCTGGGTGGCTCAGCATTCATGCAATTGCCAACGCCTATGATGAATATCATCAACGGTGGCGCGCACGCGGACAACTCTGTAGATATCCAAGAGTTCATGATTGTGCCAGCTGGTTTGCCAACTTTCCGTGAAGCCTTGCGTGCAGGCGCTGAAGTATTCCACGCATTGAAGAAAACCTTGCATGCCAAAGGCCTGGCAACGACCGTCGGTGATGAAGGTGGGTTTGCACCTAACCTGCCATCCAATGAATCTGCATTGCAATTGATTATGGAATCGATTGAGGCGGCAGGTTACGAGCCAGGTAAGGACATTTACCTGGGCCTGGATTGCGCCAGTACCGAATTCCATAAAGATGGCAAATATCACCTGGCATCAGAAGGTGCTGCCCTGACTTCTGCCGAGTTCTGTGATTACCTGGCAACCCTGGCGGGCAAATATCCTATCATCACCATCGAAGACGGCATGGACGAGTTCGACTGGAATGGCTGGGATCTGCTGACACAGCGCCTGGGCAAAACCACGCAGCTGGTAGGTGATGACCTATTCGTGACTAACCCGAAAATTCTGCGTGAAGGCATCCAGAAAGGTGTGGCTAACTCTGTGCTGATCAAGGTCAACCAGATCGGTACCCTGACTGAGACTTTCCAGACCATTGAGATGGCGAAACGTGCGAACTACACCGCTGTGGTTTCTCACCGTTCTGGTGAAACTGAAGATACGACGATTGCGGATATTTCTGTCGCAACCAATGCACTGCAAATCAAAACTGGTTCTCTGTGTCGTTCCGAGCGTATTGCCAAGTACAACCAGTTGCTGCGTATTGAAGAAGAGCTCGGCGATGCAACCAGCTATGCTGGCTTGTCCGCGTTCTACCAGTTATTCAAGTAACTGTTTTCAGCCAGATCACTGATAGGTCAACGTGCGTAAATTGACGGTCGTATTGGTGGTCCTGATTGCCCTGCTGCAATATCCGTTGTGGCTGGGCAAAGGCAGCTGGTTGCGTGTCTGGCAATATGCGCAGCAGATCGAGGCGCATGAAAAACGCAACGAATATTACCGGCAACGTAACGAAACCCTGCGTGCGGAAGTGCGTGACTTGAAACAGGGGCAATCTGCGATAGAGGAGCGGGCCCGTAGCGAGTTGGGTCTGGTCAAGCAGGATGAAGTATTCTTTCAGGTGATCCAGAATAAACAACCGGGGCTGTCAAATAAGCCAACTTCTCCACTAGACGCAAAGCCAGCTGCTGCAAAACAGTTAGAGGCTAAGCCGGTGGATGCCAAGCCAGCAATGGTAAAGCCACCTGATCCCAATCACGATGTTCCGGAACATTTTCCAGAGGCACAATAAAAAAGGCGCTACAAGCGCCTTTTTTATTCATGCGCATTTTTATGCTAAGGCATAAGGCAGTTCTTTAAAGGCCAATGGTTGCCCTTGCCAACTAATCGTGCCAGCTTCTTTGGCTTCCAGGCGGCATTCAGCCAACACCCACCAGCCACGATCTGTTGCAGGTGCAACGCGTACCAACTGTCCGGCCTCCTGCTGTTGGGCATCTTGCAATATATCGCCTGCTTGTGGTGCTTGTTCGCTAGAAAGTTGCGCCAGCAGGGTACGGCGTTTGACTTTGCCAAGGTAATGCGTACGCGCTACGATTTCCTGGCCTGTGTAGCAGCCTTTCTTGAAATTGATGCCGTTGAGTGCATCCAGGTTGACCATTTGTGGGACGAACTGCTCCTTGGTTGCGGCATAGACCTGTGGAATGCCTGCTTGTATTTCCAGTGCTTCCCACGCAGATGTGCTACTTGGAGTGAATGTTGCCACTAATGACTGCCAGCACGCTTGAGCTCCTTCACTCTGAATAACCAGCAGGGCGCGTTGCTGATTGCCCGCATCAGCCAGGCGTATCAGGATGCCAAGGTTGGTTGAGGCCAGTTGATGTGGCGTCGCAGGCAGGTGTTCAATTGAGGTTGAGAGCTTGTCGCTGGCGAGCCCAACAGTAAGCAGGCGGTCGCTGGCATCTTCAACCAGAACCTTGCTGCGTAATACATACATGCGTAAGCGCTTAACCAAGTCGGGGATTAAGTCACGCGGGCATTGCAGGTAAATCACATCTTCCAGTATGAAGCTGTAGAACAATGCCAATAAGCGTCCCTTAGGGGTGCAATAGCCATTAAATTGCGCCGATTGTGCAAGCAGTTTAATATCGTTGGTGACCTGGCCCTGCAAAAAAGTCTGGCTATCTGCTCCGCTGATGGCAATCAAACCGGTGGCAGAGAGATCGAACACGTGTGCATTTGCGGTCACGGCCGGAAAAGAGGCTTGTCCCTCTGGATTGAATTGAGCGCCTTGCGAGATTAAAAACTGTTGCCATGCCGTTGCTGGGTGGGACATAAATAAGGTTTCCTTCCAGGCTTTTGCTATCTAGCCTTGGGTAAATACAATGAAAAAAGCTATTTTATCAAGTGAAATTGATTTGTGCTTGCGGCCATCAACTCTTTTATGGGGCTGGTGGGGGCTGTTTTCAATGCTGGTGATGATCAGCCTATGGTGGACATTACCGTTTGCGTGGGCGGCTGTCGGGATGGGAGTCTATGGCATCGCAAGCGGCTGGCAGTGGACGCAACTAGCGGCGACATCATGGAAGGAAAGCATCCAGACACTGCGTGTGGATGTTTATGGGCAGATGACTGTCACGGACCGGGCAGGACAGACCTATCAAGCCAGTGTGCTCCCGGATAGCGTCGTGCATCCGTGGTGTCTGATTTTGCATCTGCAACTGCTATCCATAGCTGAGGATTCGGCGGTTGAATCTTCGTCACATCATCAACGTATCCTGCTGCTACCAGACCAGGCAGATAGCAAAACCTTTTCAGCATTACGGGTCTGGTTACGCTGGGGGCAGGATTAGTGGCGGCGGTTGATGCCAGCTTACTCATGAGAGCTTATAACCATGTCGGGCAATCGCGTTCAAGTTGCTTGGAAAGTTGGCTGAAAGCAGGGTTAAGGCAAGTGGTTATCGTGCGCAATATCATGCCTGGGTTTAAACAGGCGCACCTCTCTTATGCTGGAGAATCGCTTGCGTAGTCTCTGCTGGATCAGCCGTTTGGAGCCAGGGTTTACATACGCACTGATAATGCATAATCCAGCCAGGATGGCGAGTAGCCAATCGATGGGGTAGGCGATGATTTCATAGCGGGGTGAAGAGTGTTGCTGGATTTTTTGCAATACTGCATTGGGATCGTCGCCATCAAGATAATGTCCGCCAATTTCTGTAGACAGGTGTTTTAGGTACTCGGTCGCCCGCCGGGAAATAAAGCGGTCATAGTCAGATACAGCAACACTGTCATCCCGGCCACTGCTTTTGCTGGCAGTGACTTGGGCAATATTGGGTTGCACGGCAAAACTCTCGTTGGACCAGTAACCGATCATCTGATTAGTTTCGGTCAGTTTGGGAATCCCTGTGCCTTTATCTGTCCCTATCCCTACAAAGTAAAAGTCATCCGAACCCTGAAAATCCTTGAGGTTGCGGGTGTTGAATGCGTGCAGTAGGGGCGCTTCATCGCCATCCGTAAAGATGACTGCTTTGGTTTCCTCGGGCATTTGCCTGAGCAACTTGGCGGTCATGGGCACACTCTGGCGGAGCTGACTGTTACCGGTCCATGCCATGCGCCAGTCCAGGTGATCTATGGTCTGGTGAATGGCAGAAAAATGCTTGCAAACGTGTAGCGGCGTATAGAGCGCTGCCACGGCATCGCCAGCAAACAGGCCAATACTGATGCGTGTTTGGCAAGGCAGCTGCGCGATGATGTCGTGCATCATGCGCTTGGTGTAATCAAGGCGGCTGGCAGGTGCATGATCCAGTGTCATGTCTACCGCATTCATGCTTTGGGTAATATCTGCAATCAACAGGTAGGTATGGATATTACGCTTGATCGGAACAGAAGGCTGCAAGGCAGCCCCCAGCAATAGCAGCATTGCGATGCCAAGCAATAATGTGTCGCGATGTTTCAGGCAAAAGGTTAGCCATTTTTTGGTCATGGTCATGTCTTCTGTTTGCCTGCATCGCTGGTCTAGGATATCAGAGGGGCGAGGCGTTAACGATTATTGAAAGTGGTTGTCGTGGGCGACGGCCTCGCTTTTTACAAAAAATCTAGACTGAATCTCACGACGGTATAAATGCAGATTCTGCTTGATTTGCCGCCATGGATGATGGCTCGCATAGGTCGCGAGAATACATAAACCGGCCAGGGTTGCTAGCAGCCAATCCAAGGGCAAGGGGGCAATGTCACGGCGGGCCGGTTTTTGCTCCTTCATGGCCTTGAGTACTGTGTAGGTACTATCACCTTTAACAAATTTTGCGCCAATTTCCTTGGTCAGGCTTTCCAGATATTCGCTGGCCAGTTTGGAGACATAGCGGTCATGGTCACCAAATGCGACGTTGTCGTCTCGCACGCCCAAGGTGCTTTCGGAGATCTGTGCGATACCAGGCTGCATGGCAAAACTCTCATTAGACCAGTAGCCAATGACCTGGTTATCCGGACTCAGTTTCGGAATCGCCACGCCTTCTTCTGTGCCGATGCCGACAAACAGCCAATCATTACCGCCTTGAAACTCATCCAGGTTTTTAGTGTTGAAAGCGTGCAGTTTGGGGGCTTCTTCGCCGTCGGTGAAATAGAGCACCTGCGCCGGTTCCGGCATGGCACGTACCACTTTAGCAGTCACAAACAGGCTTTCACGAACGCGGCTGTTACCAGACCATGCCATGCGCCAGTCGAGGTGGGCAATGGTATCCTGGATCGCCGCAAAGTTATTGCACACCTCAATCGGGGCGTACATGGCGGCGACCGAATTGCCGGCAAACATGCCTACGCTGACTTTGGTACCACAGGGCAAGGAGGCGACCACTTCATGCATCATATTTTGCATGTAGGCCATGCGCGAGACTTTTTTGCCATGCAGCATCATGTCCTCTGCATTCATGCTTTGCGAGATATCAGCAATCAGGAAGTACGCATAAATATTATGCTTGAAAGGAATGCTGGGCCGTAAAATGGCTCCCAGCAGAAATAGCAGCGCTAGGGCCAGTAGAGCCGTGTCGCGATGCTTGATAAAGTGTCTTAGCCAGATTTTCATGCCATCTCAGTCAATATGTTCAGGTCCAGGTGCAAGGCAGAAAAGCTGCCTGTTATGGCAATCCATTGGGAATATTACCCATGATTAATCCGGGGTTGTCAGATTCGCCTACGCCTGGTGTTGGCTTTTCAGGTAACAAGCCCAGTACGCGGTCATAGTTGCGGCGCGTGCCCCAGTTACTGTTGTCTGCTTTGAGTGCGGATTTATAAGAAGTAGCCGCTTGCGACAACAGGTATTCGATTTCATCGCGCGTGCTGTTGTCGTTGCCACCGGTCATCTGTATTGCACGCAAGAAAAACATATTGCCGACATTGTGCAAGATAGCCGCGCGCTGGCTGGCATTCGCTTGTTCTATGAGTTTGGTAAACAGTAGCGTGGACTCCTTGTAACGCTCATTTTTACCCAGCCAATAAGCAACCGCATACTTGGCTTCAAAACTTTGCTGGTCCGTTTGCGGGCTTTTGGCCGTCGTCACCGCCTGGTTAAACGCTTCGACCTGTTGGATGCGTTGCCAACTGTAAGCGATGGTGACCACAGCGGCGGCAGATACTACTATCAGGCCAATAACGAGTTTGTTTACGCTGAGCGCCATGTATGAATCTCCAAATATTTAACCGCCAGCAGGGCTGCAATCATGACGAATGCAATCCCGTAACACACATTGGTGTAATCATGGCCAGGAATTTTTTCCAGATATTGAATCGGTTTTTTTTCTTTGCTGTTAATGTCAGCAATCGCTGCTTCCAGAGACTTGGGATCTGAGGCCTCGTAAGCATTAAAAGGGGTGCGTAGTGTCTGGAAAAACTGGTAAAGCAACACTTCGGTGGGCATAGGGCCATCGTAGCCGCTCTCGGTGTATTTGGGGTCAAAAATGGTAATGCCCCCAGGTTGGCGCAGCACAATCCAGTACAGGCCAATGTTGTAGCGTTGCAGCCAGTCACGCAGTTTTTGTTGCACCATATCACTGACACGGCCAGCACCGTCAGAAATCAGGATAATCGCGCGTGAGCCAGAGTCAGGCATATCCTTGAACAGCTCCACTGCACCCGTTAATCCCCCACCAATATTGGTTTGAAACAGCGAGTTCCCGGCGGTGGCCTGAATGGCTGACAAGATGGCTTCTTTATTTTCTGTCAGAGGTAACACATACATCGCCGAATTACTGAAAGTGATCAGGCCCATCATGTCATTCTGGCGGCTTTGCACAAACTTGGTCATCAGGCGGGCTGCTGCTACGGACTTGGTTTCACCTACATTACCATCTTTGTCGCCGGCAAACGGGTCATCCATACTGGCACTGCGGTCCAGCACCAGGCCGATCTGTGCACCGATACCTGTACGCTCCACTTGTTGCTCCAGACTATGCGGTCCGGCCAGGCCAAGAATAATGAAAACGATGCTGATAACGGCTAATACCTTGAGTAAGAACCCTATGGTTTTAGACAGCGGATCTGGTGGCAGCAGGCCTACCCAGGAATAGTGCTTGCTGTGGGAGCGTTCCAGCAATAACGGAAGCAGTGCCAGAGGCAGTGCCCACAACAGCCATGGATGTGTAAATGCCATTATGCTTTTACCTCTGGCTTGAGGCCACGCTCGCAGTCGCGCATATGGCGGCAGAATTTTTTCAGCCATTCACGTGTTGGTACACCCAGGTCCAGCGGCGTGTTGGCATCAAAAAATACCTGACGGGATAAGGCAAAAAAGCGTTCAATTTCTGGCCTGGCAGCGGCAAAGCCCGGTTTTTGCTGCAAGAAATGATCAATGCCGTTGCCGAATACGCTGTGACCGGCCACTTGATGCATCGCTTCATGCAGCGTGGATATCGCCTGTTGCAGGCCTTGGTTGTCGTCTGGCAATTTGCCAATCTTGCGGTAAGCTTTGGCAAAGGCGCCGCCCATACGGGGTAACCAGGTACTTGCGCCCAGGATATAGACCAGACCTAGTAAGCAAACTACAAGAACCCCCGCCGCCACCTTGAGTGCCAGCCATTCTTTATCAGCATGCAGTTGCAGGGGAGCAACAAATGGGCTCATCTCATTTTTTAAATTGACTTCACCATAGACTGAAAGCGGTGAGGTCCTGAAGTTGAACGAAGGCATGCGGAATTGTTTGATGTCTCTACTGCCTTGTTGCCGCAGTTTGACAATTTCGCCTCTGAGGATGGCTGGTTTAGCCACGCGGCCGGATTTAAATACCTGGTATTCCAAGTGAATCGTGTACACCGTTTGCTGGCTTTTGTGCGCTTCTTCTACATCGATCGCAGTCAGTTCGATGCCAGACACTTGGCCACGGTAACGGTGCTCGTAACCGACAATGGGCAGCGATTCCTTGATCAGCTCATAGGGTTGCTTGACCGTTAAAATCATGGTGCGTTGCAGTTTGTCTCCCACGACAAAGCCTGCATCGCGGTTAGGATTAATCTCTTTGACACTGACAAATTTACTGCTTACCGATGGCAAAACCACATCGGCAACACTGTTGAACGAGGCAGACAAGAGACTGGCTGCTAATATTAAACACAATAGAGGATGGCGCGCTTTCATGGGTCGCTTTCTTTAGGCAGGCACGTACTGATGGAAGTATTCGGTGAGTAAGTCCGCATCGAATCGGTCTTCCACAAAAAACGGCTGCATATCAAATCTCATAAAAATATCTTCAATGGCCTGACGGCGGGCTTCAAATGCCTCCAGGATGCGTTGACGGTAAGAGGCGCGTAAAAAAAGCGTCCGACGTTCGCCGGTTTCCGGGTCATTGATACTCGTGATGCCAAAGTCTGGCAACTGCTTGTATTCAGTACTGTTCCATAACACCACGGGCACAATATGATGGCGTAGCATAAGTAGCAGCGCGGCTTCCAGCTGCTCAAGTGGCATATGGAAATCAGACACCATGAAAATCAGGGAGCGTTCACGTGGCAGTAACCTTGCGCTATCAAGTAAGGCGCCAGCACCGACTTCATTAGGTAAGTGGTCTTCAAGCCGGTCAGCCAGGTCAAACATGCTGTGCGGGCGGGAAGACAGTGTACATAACCACTCGTCATGTAACGCATCATCAAAGCCGATAAAACCGACCGGATCTGTATTGCGACAGGCTGACTGTGCCACCGAGCGCGTGATTTCGGCGGCCGTGACCAGCTTGGTGTGCGGTGTACCGTACTGCATGGAGCCAGACATGTCGCACATGACAAACACAGGCGTGGCGCTTTTCTGGTTGAAAATACGCACATATACCTGCTCCATCGGATCACGTATCGTCTGGCGGATATCAATCCGGCGTGGATCCGGATAGGACAGCAGCG
Organism: Methylophilus sp.; assembly: GCA_035565395.1. GTDB lineage: Bacteria > Pseudomonadota > Gammaproteobacteria > Burkholderiales > Methylophilaceae > Methylophilus. The sequence goes on from DATMSK010000005.1 coordinate 12,975, forward strand.
TGGTATGCCCTCTAAACTCCATCCCCATGCCACGCTGGTTGCTCTTGTGGCGACCAGGGCGGCGTGAGCGGGAGCGCCAGCCGGTGTGGTAGCTGAATTCCTTAATTGTCTGCATCACTTTTCAGCACTCGTTATTCTGCACATCAGCAGGCTATCAATCAAGGCGCGGCAATCGCGTTGACGATGCCTGACAGCATTTCACGTGCGATTTCCGTACGACGCATTTCGTAGACTGGGCTGAATACCAGGCGGTGGGCGATTGTTTCGTGGAATACAGCATGAATATCTTCTGGCACTACCGCGGCGCGGTTATTGAGCCAGGCATTGACACGGGCAGCACGTAGCAACATACCCATACCACGTGGGCTGGCACCACTCAGCACCAGGCGTTTCATGTCTACATTAGAGACTTTGACGCCATAGGCCACCGGATCTTTGGTGGCCAGCCACAGGTCGAGCGCATATTTGCGCAGGGCAGGGCTGGCCTGGATATTTTCCTGGATCACCTTGGCAAAGCTGTTGAGCTGGTCAAACTTTAGAATGTCGGCCGGCACATTTGAGATCAGTTGGTCTACATCGTGGAAGCGCGTATCAAAAATCAGTGACTCCATAATGTCGTGTGCAGGGGGAACCACAATCGGGATTTCCATCATGAAACGGTCACGCGCAGCAGATGGGATATCAAAGGTTTCTTCACGCTCCACCTGGTTGCGGTCTGCAAATACCAGCATATGCGGGAAGTGATGCTCTTTGTTAAAGGCTGTCAGTGTACGTTCCGCCATCACACGCAGCATCAATGAGTGCACTTGTGGTCGCGCACGGTTGATTTCGTTAAAGAAGAAGATCGAAAGATCTTGACCGGACATCAGCAATGGTCCGGGGCTGACGTGAGGTTTGCCATCTTCACCTAGATAGGTGTGGTAAACCAAATCGTTAGGCATCAGGTCGATGGTGCCTTCAATCCGCTGGTAACCGCCACCAATGCCACGGGTGAATGCGCGCAGTAAAGTCGTTTTACCGACACCCACGTCACCTTCCAGCAACACGTGGCCGCGTGCAAATACTGCGGTGGTAATCAGGCGTACCGGAGTTTCCTGACCGACGACGACTTTGTTGACTTCTGACTCGAGTGTGAGCGCATGGGTACGCCAATCGTTGAGTTGTTGTTCTTGCATGCCTGATTTCCTGATGATTTGAATATATTAAGTGGTTTCGATTGTAACCAAATTGTAACTTCA
>DATMSK010000006.1:0-3111 GCA_035565395.1 Methylophilus sp.
TGTGCCATTCAGCTCGGTTACGGCCGTTTTCCTTGGCTCGGTACAGCGATTTATCCGCTTGTTCGATGAATGTTGTCATGTCATCCTCGGCCGTTGGCATCATCGTCGCGATGCCGATAGAAATAGTGACAATCTTATGTGGTGATTGCTCATGCGGGATGTTTAATTTGCGGATGGCCGCTAGCATATGATCACTGAAATTACGGGCGTCATTCAGTGAAGTGTGGAATAGCACAACGGCAAATTCTTCACCACCGTAGCGTGTGACAGAGTCACCTGCGCGACGTACGCATCCATCAAGTGCGGATGCCACTTGGCGCAGGCAATCATCTCCAGCCTGATGACCGTAGGTATCATTGAATTTTTTAAAAAAATCGACATCCACCATCATGAGTGAACAAGGTACTTTTGCGCGTGAGGCTTGCATCCAGGTTGTTGCCAGGTGGGCATCAAAACTTCGGCGGTTGCCAATACCGGTTAACCTGTCTTCCCAAGAGGCCTGTTCAGAGGACACTTGCTTTAGCAGAACATCAATCAGGATTTTGCGTATTTCGCGTGCCGAAGCCCACAAAGTAACACCTACAACGATCAGCATGACCAACACCATATGCAGGGTTTCAAAATCCAGAAATGGAGTTGTTAGCAAAAGGGGGACGTACACCCCTGCCGCAAAGGCAAAGAAAATAGGTAAGAATACAACCAGGCGTGGCAATTTCACGATCACGGCGATCAGCATGATAATCAGAATGGCTGCTTTGCTGGAGCGGCTAAGTAGTGGAAGTGCGATAGACAGGGTACCCCAACCCAATCCAGCCATCGCTGCTGCCATGATATGGCGGTTAATACGCGCCAACTCAATACTGACATTGGCTGAGAGGAAGTCTAGGCGTCCCAACCACCAGTGCCAAGTATGGGCAATAAGCAGCCATGCGTACCATATTCCGGCATATTGCCAACCGATATCCCACGCCAGCATGCTGGCAGCGACGAATCCGCTGAAAAATACAATTAACTTGCTACTGTTTTTGCCGCGGTAAATATGACGCAGTTCCTCACAGGCCAGATCATGCGGGTCGAATTCTAAAGCCTTTATGGTACTTTCTCTTGTTTTGTTGACCAAATTCGATCCTGTTCCAACATGCTATTGCAAGCCACTCATTCGAGACGATGAGTGATTAGTTGTATTTATTATGCTGTATTTGTAGGAATGAATATAGTCAGCAGGCTTTCATTTTTTAAAATAAAAAAATAAAACGCGACATTAGTACAATTTAATTGACAATGGCGTGCTGTGGTTCTGTTTATCAGTTTGCGCCAAAGACATGATTCATGCCGATCTCAATGTTACTTGTATCGTTATGAAAAGATATTGGTATCAGAAAGCAAGCTGAGCTGATGCCCCAGTTTATGCTTTTTGGCAGCTAGGTAGCCTGCGTTATGTAGGTGACTTGCGACCTCAAGTGACAACACCGCTTCCACGGAAATGCCCTTATCCATTAGTGCTTTTGATTTGTCAGGATTATTACTAAGCAAGCGGATAGAGTAAATCTGTAAATGATGCAAGATGCTCGCGGCAATGCTGTAGTCTCGGCCATCTACTGGTAATCCCAGCGCTTGATTGGCTTCTACTGTATCCAGGCCTTGCTCTTGCAGTGCATAAGCGCTGATTTTATTGCTCAGCCCGATGCCGCGGCCTTCGTGCCCGCGCAGGTAGATGATCACTCCTTGCCCCTGTCGTTGTATCAGTTGCTGCGCTTGCTTGAATTGCTCTCCACAATCGCAGCGTTGTGAGCCAAAAATGTCCCCAGTCAGACATTCGGAATGCACGCGTGTGAGTATGCTGGTGTGGCCAGTTACGTCGCCCAGCACCAGCGCAACATGCTCAATACTCGTTCTATGGTCTTCAAATGTGTGTAAAAGGTAAGTACCGTATTGGGTGGGAAGCTGGCGCTGGCTGTTAGGGTGACCGGCGGTTGTAAAGCGGGAGGAGCTGCTTTTAGGCGCTGATTATTTGAGTGCATTGATCGCTCCCATTTTAATCAGTTTGGCGCGCAGCACATTGCGGCTTAAGCCCAGCAGCTTGGCAGTTTGTACCTGGTTGTGGTGGCAATGCTGATAAGCTGCACTCACCAGGGTATCTTCCACATAGTCATAGAGCTGGTCTTTGCCTGATTCAAACAACTGCAACAACGAAGCTTCCAGTGAATCGGCCTCTGTTTCGTGTGGCAAAACCTGCAATGCGGTTTTGGGACGGTGTAGTGAAATCGAGGACAAATGCAAATCCTCATTGCGCACTACGTTGTTGCGGCAAATCAGCAAGGAGTGATGAATCACATTTTCCAGTTCGCGTATATTGCCTGGCCAACTGTGTTGTAATAATTTTTGTTTGGCCGAGTCATCGAGGCGGATGCTGGCATACCCAAGCCTTCGCGTATATTCAGCTACAAAATAATCTGCTAGGGGCAAGATATCACCGGGCCGGTTGCGTAGGGTCGGCAGTTCCAGATGGGCAACGCGAAGGCGGTAGAATAAATCTTCCCTGAAGTTACCGGCCAGCACCGCTTCTTCGAGGCGTACGTTGGTTGCTGCAATCAGCCGCACATCAATCGGGGTTGGTTTGCGCGCACCCAGTCGCACCACTTCCCGCTCTTGTAGCACACGTAACAGTTTCACCTGGATGCTCAGCGGTAAATCGCCAATCTCGTCTAAAAACAGCGTGCCGCCATTGGCTTCTTCAAACCAGCCTGCTTTGGCAGTGACCGCACCGGTAAAAGCGCCTTTTTCATGGCCGAACAATTCACTCTCAACCAGCGTTTCCGAGAAGGCACCGCAATTCACGGCGACAAACGGCCTGGATTTACGGTAACTCAAGGCATGCACATGGCGGGCAATCAGTTCCTTACCCGTGCCGGTCTCGCCGATGATCAGGACATTGGCATCACTGGGGGCAATTTGCTTGATGCGATTGAGCAAGGCAATCGACTTCGGATCTTCAAACACCTGGGCGGTAGCCCGAATCGAAGTCGACATCGCCCGCGAGTTAGGCATGGTTAACAGCCGCTGTTGCTCAAACTGCGTATCGTGTTCAGTCTCGTAAAAATCGTTTGCTAG
>DATMSK010000007.1:0-9894 GCA_035565395.1 Methylophilus sp.
ATACACATAAAACAACTTGGAAATCGCATTGGTTTCCCTTCTAGTTGCTTGCACCTTCAGTTTCCACTCATTATCAAAGATGTGCTGCAACTCGGCAAAAGTGACATTATTCTTTGTATGCCAGTAGGTCCAATCCGGTGAAGTGGATGCTGAGCGTGAATAGTGGCGCTTTGAACCATCAGAATATAGCAGTGGCAAGCTGCCCCACATGACTCCGTCAGCGTTGTGCTGTTGAAACGTGTGTCCAACCGTCAGCATCGTTTGCTCTGACAAATCCATTTCAATAATTCCACTAAGCACATTGCGTTCAGTGGAGTAGCGATCCAGATAGGAGTTGCCATCCTGGCTTGCGGCAATTAAACGGCCACGCACAGATCCCGCTTCATTTAAACTCCCTGAAACATCCGCATCCAGCCTGCGATAATCCCAACTACCAACACCTGCCGATATTTTGGCTTGCGTATCCACTGTTGGACGCTTGCGAATAAAGTTAATGGTTGCTGAAGGATTACCCGCTCCAGTCATTAAACCATTAGCACCACGCAAAACTTCAATCCGGTCATAAACAGCGGTATCAATATCACCAAATACCAGACCGTAAGCAAATGGAACCCCGATGCCATCAATCTGAAAGTTTGTAATATCTGAACCACGTGCCGTGTAGTAGTTTCTGCTCGGTTCAACCCGTTCAACCTTGATACCGGTTGCGTAATCCAATACATCGTTGATGTTGTTCAAATGGAAGTCATCCATCAAAGTTCTTGTCACTACTGAAATAGATTGCGGCGTATCCTTAAGTGACTGGCTCATTTTAGTCGCAGTAGTTGAGGCGGGAACAGTGTAGGACTTGGTCTTTTCTGAAGGAATATCTGCAGTCTTTTGCGCCTTTACTTTCACTTCCGTCATGGTTTGCGCTTGGTCAGGCAGGACGGATTCTTCAGCTTGCACAGTAACAAATGGGAAAGCCAGCATCAACGCTAGCGAAGTCGTATTAATACGAAACGAGTTCATTCAAAGCTCCAGTAATTAATCGCTGGCTACAGGAGAAATAACTCGTTGGCTTGCACTAAGCTTTAAATGATAACAATTATCATTTAAAGCTTAAAGAGAGGTTATTTAAAAGTGTTGTATCGAACTGTATCCTTTTATTACTTAACGCTAAGCTGGAACGTTCCTCTTCAAACTAGGTGCAACGATCAATTCGCCTTCGTCGGTTGTTGCACAGACCAGGCAGACGCCATACAACGCTTCAAGCAATGAAAGCGAGACATGTGATGTTTGATAATCACCAACCAACTTGCCATGCTTAATCAATATCAAGCGTTCAAAGCCTTGCAAGGCCTGGTTAATATCATGCAGGATTGCCAAAATGGCATGTCCGCGACGGGAGGCAAAGGTATTAATCGCGTCCATCAACTCGAACTGCAAACCTGGATCCAGCGCCGCTAAGGGCTCATCAACAAGCAGCAGACCTTGTTCTGCATCCCATAACTGGGCAAATACCCTGGCCATGTGTACGCGTGCTTTTTCACCACCAGAGAGGGTGTCAAAACGTCGGCCAAGCAGGTGCATTGCACAAGCCTGCCCGGCAGCTTGCTGCACAATACTGTTTAAATTGGAATCATACGTCCGGGCAACGCGCCCAAGGCCGATCACCAGCTCAACAGGCAGGCCAAATGCCACCTCATGGGATTGCGGCAAAATGGCACGGCGGCGACTCAGGTCAGCGAGGGACCAATCACTTAAAGGGCGTTGATCAAAGTGTGCTTGCCCGGAAGTGGGCATCAACTCACGCGCCAGCAGTTTGAGTAAAGTGGATTTACCAGCGCCACTCGGGCCCAAAATAGCGACCTGCTCACCTGGCCGAATGGATAGCGTAAAGGGGCCAAACGACTGCCTGCCCAGCGACACTGTCACTCGCTCAAGCGCAAGCAATTCAGAAACGGCAGGCAAAGTTGTCATGCTCAAACGCCTCTGCGCATTCTGGCCAGCAACACCAGAAAAAACGGCGCACCCAGGAGTGCTGTAAAAATACCGACCGGAATTTCAGCAGGAATCGCCACCGTTCTGGCGGCAGTATCTGCCAGCAGCAACAACATGGCGCCCACCAACATCGCCAAAGGAGCCAAGCGGCGCTGGTCTGGCCCAACCAGCAGGCGCACGATGTGTGGCGCTACCAAGCCAATAAACCCGATCATGCCGCACCAGGCGACTGCGAAGCCGCTTAACAAGGCCACCAGCATAATCACGCGTACCCGTAATGCACGCACATCGACGCCTACATGTGCAGCTGCAGCTTCGCCCAGTGCTAAGGCATTCATGGTATGGGTGAGTTGTTTGAGTGCCCAGAACGCAAGCATGAGTGTAGCCAGCAATGCCCCCACCAATGTCCAATTGGCCCCAGCTAGGGAGCCTAACGTCCAGAATGACAAGGTCCGTAGCTGCTCGTCTGTGGCCAGATATGTACATAAGCCGATCACGGCGGCTGCAAGTGCATTGAGTGCAATACCAGCGAGCAATAAGCCAGCGATGGAGTCCGCCGTGAGCCAGCGCGCGACGGTATCCAGGATAAAACAAACGGCAACCGCGCCAGCAAAGGCTGTGGTTGGTAAGAGCCAGTAACGCAAAGCGACAGGCACGTCTATACCACTGCTGGCAAGCAACACAATGGTGAGGGCTGCCGCGCAGGCAGCACCACTCGTCACACCCAATAAGCCGGGATCCGCCAGCGGATTACGGAACAGGCCTTGTGCCAGCGCGCCAGACAGTGCCAGCGTTGCGCCAATGAGTACTGCAAACAGGATACGTGGCAGCCGGAGATGCCATAAGACATATGCGCTGCCAGATAGCGGCTGATCACTGCTTTGCAGCACGGCCAGCCAATCCTGCCAGGTGACGGTGACTGCTCCCATAGCGGTAGCCGCCCAGATGCCCAATAGTAGTAACAATGAGAGTAGCCATGCTGGTTGACTGGCAAATTGCTGCGGCAATCCGCAGATGGTTCTGGCCATACGGGATGACGGGGAAATGAATGATGTCATATTGATCGACTACGCGGCTAAGTGGTGATTCTGCTTACGCCAACTAGCTTTGCATGGCATTGCTGAGCGCCTGGTCCAAGGCTGACAAGGCTTGCGGTAAACGCGGGCCAAAGCCCAGCATGAACATCGCCTCGAATGCCACAATGCGTCGCTTTTGCCCGGCAGGCGTCTGCGCCAGGCCAGGCAATTTCAGCGCACCATCCATCCCGCCAACCACACTCATCCCCTGCTCGGTGAACAGCACAATATCAGGCTGTGCAGCAATCACCGCTTCTGGGGTTAATGGCTTGAATCCGTCAAAGCCATCCACCGCATTGCGCGCGCCTGCATAAGCAATCATGGCATCAGCGCTAGTTTTTCTACCACCCACCATGATTTGTGCCGGACTATGCGACAAAATAAACAGAACCCTTGGTGCAGATGTTTTACGCGCAAGAATAGGCGCGCGCGCACGCTGCCAGTCTTGCTTTAATTGCGCCTCCAACTGACTGGCTCGTGTAGTTTGCTCGATCAACGCCCCGACATGCCTCACGCGCTCTATCACCCCTTCAAATTTGTCATTAGCAGACAACACTGACACCGGCACACCAGCCGTCACTATCTGCCGTAATACCGCTGGAGGCCCTGCGTCTTCAGTCGCGATCACCAGTGTCGGGCTTAAAGCCAGAATACCTTCACTCGAAAGGGCTCTGGCATAACCCACACTGGGCAACTTTGTCGCCGCTTGCGGATAGAGCGAGGTGGTATCCACTCCCACTAACTCTTTTTCAGCGCCCAAGGCATACAAAATTTCTGTGAGCCCGCCACCAACGCTCACAATACGGCGTGCCGTTTTTTTGCCTGCTTCATTGCCAAAAGCAAGTTGTGGCAAACATACCACGGTCACCGCAGCGCCCATCCGGCCTAAAAACGTACGCCGTGACGATGGCGTATTCTCATCTTGTTTGTTAAATACGTAAGACATGAAAACTAGACCCTTGGTAAACGTTCGATCAATGCAGCCAAAGGCTGACCAGGTAGTGGCAAGTTCATGGTCAGGCCAATTGATCCATTTTTTGCTGGGTCGTTTTATCCGGGGTGGTGTGCCCCTGATCATTACGGTGCATCACTTGCGTCAGGTCTTGCCCATTCAAGTGATAGGCTTTGGCAAAACCAGATACATAGCTGCCGTGGGCAGGGGTTAACTCAATCAGACGGAAGTCCGTCAGCTTGCTGATGACGTCCATGAATTGACCAAACTTTTCAAAGAACAACCCCATGACCAAATCAAATCTGGCGTCCTCCCTGCTGACTTCTTGTGCTCCACATTGGAACACCAGGCGCTTTCTGGCAAACAAATGCGCGGCATCCTTCTCCCCCTCGATAAACATGACGGAACAGCGACCAGTGTCGCGCAGGTTAGCGCAATGTGTCGCCAGTTCACTCACATACACATAGAACTTGTGTTCGTGTTGCACATAAGCGGCATAACTCGCTTCTGGAATACCTTGTGCGTTGGTGGTTGCCAACTGTATCGACTGGAACTGGGTAGGAAAAGCTGCGGCTTCTGCGCCAACAGCCTGTAATTTTTCAGTATCACTCATGTAAAACTTCTCCCTTTATGCATCATGCTAGAGGCATTGATCAATTAACCACATAATACATGATAATCATTCTCATTTACAACAAGTGAAATATCAAAATATTGATAGGCTAGCTAACAAAAGGGATAAAAAACTGAAAGAAGGTGAGCTGACTGACGCATGGCGGACAGTATCCGCCGACTACCTTAACGGCGGGAGAACAGTGGCTGTACCCAGTAGAAAAAGAGTGCTACCAGCACAGGGAGCGCAATGGCCGCATTGGCCAGGTACTCACGCGCGTCATCGTAGACCAGCGCGAAGATGAGCCCAGCCAGGGAGACCAGTGCGATCAGCATCGGCCAGAAAAAGATTTGAGGCAGTTTTTTGTTCGGCATAAATAAATGTGTGACCATGATTGACCCCTTACGGACCCAATACGCATAGAACGACTGTGTTAATAGGCCTCACTCAGTGTAATTCTTGAACGAATATCCGGCACGTACTGGTGGCGCTTTTTCCACCACAGCATCAGCCCGGTCCACAACACGACAATGGTGATGACATCCAGTACTGCCCACAACCATTTCAATGTCATGCCGCCATAATCCCCAAAATGCAGGGGCTGCGAGATCAATAATGCCACTAGATACCACGGCAATTCACGGCTATCTGTTAACGTCGCCGTGCGGGCATCAATGAGCACTGGTTTAAACAGGCGTTTGGTCAGGGGCGAGTCGCCGCGCATGAAAATGCCATAATGATGCGGGCTGGCGTAAGCCGTGCCTGGGAAGGCAATAAATCCCAATTGCATGTCAGGCTCTGTCTGCTGCGCTACCTTTACAGAAGCCTGTAATGAGGCAAACCTGTCTGGCGGCGGTAAGTTTTTGTATGGCGCGATCATTTGCGACATCTGGTCAAACTGCCAGTACTTAACCAGCAAATCAGACCAAGCATTGATCACACCGGTTGCTGCAACCACCAACGCCCAGCTCAGGGTCACAATACCAAGAAAATTATGCACATCCAGTCGCTTGAGCTTTTTGCCACGCTGCCGACGAATTTCGCCAAACGCCAGTTTGCGCATAAATGGCGCATACAAAACGACGCCTGACACAATAGCTACCAGCAGCAAAAAACCCATCAAGCCCAGAAACAACATGCCTGGCAACCCGGCGAATAAGTCGACATGCAACTTGAACATGATGTACATGAAGCCTTCCTCTACCGGCGGCTCTCCAAGTACCTTTGCCGTACGTGCATCCAGCACCACTTGCTTGAATCCACTATCAGCCGTGGCGGTTTTTGCCATGCTGATCACCCATTGCATCGGCTCGTCTTCTTCACGGTACATATATAAGGGCACCATGCCTGGCTGCCTGGCTTTGGCTGCGGCCAGCATGGCATCCATACTGGCCATCGGCCCCTGGTAGGCAATTTCAGGCGTCTCGATATGATTGCCCAGCCAATCGCCTATTTCATGATGAAAAATCAGCGGCAACCCGGTCAGGCATAACAACAGCATAAATACCGTACAGACCAGGCTGGACCATTTGTGTACCCAAGCCCAGGTACGGATAGAAGACTGCTTCGACATCAAAGAACCTTACAGGATGATTTCAGTTACGGCTGTGGCTGGCTGACAAAACCCACTTTTTTCATGCCAGCGGTTTGCGCTTTTGCCAATACTTCGGCCAGCACCTGGTAACGCGTATTTTTGTCAGCACGGATCTGTAATTCTGGCTGCTGCTGTTTGCCAGCCTCCTCTGACATCCGCGCAGCGAGGTCAGCCACCTGGATCTCACTGTCATTCCAGAAAACCTTGCCTTCAGCATCTACTGCCAAGTCGATCACTTCTGGTTTTTCCTCTAGCGGCTGCGACGTCGCCTGTGGCAGGTCGATTTTGACTGCGTGCGTCAGCAATGGGGCGGTGATAATGAAGATCACCAGCAACACCAGCATGACATCCACCAGCGGCGTGGTGTTGATTTCACTCATGGGTTGCGTGTGCTCAGCCGCACTGAATGGATTTTGGCCCATCATACATTGCCACCTTTATTCGCCACTTTGGCATGCAATTCTGTCACGTTTGCTGGCTTGCTACCGGCTTTAATCACCAGCGGCGCACCTGTAGTCAACAGGGTATGCAAGTCTTGTGCAAAGCTTTCTAGCTCGGCCATGATGCCGCGGTTGGCCTTGATGAATGCGTTGTAAGCCAACACGGCAGGAATCGCCACCGCCAGACCAATCGCCGTCATAATCAAGGCTTCACCCACTGGGCCAGCGACTTTATCAATGGTTGCTACGCCTGACTGGCCAATCGCCGTCAGCGCGTGATAAATGCCCCACACGGTACCGAACAAGCCCACGAATGGGGCCACGCTACCCACAGAAGCCAGCACGGACAAACCGCTTTCCAATGCCGCCTGCTCTTGCGACAAGGTACGGCGCAACTGGCGTGCGATAAACTCATCCTGGCTGCAAGCTGCCGCTAATGACTGGCTGGCATATTGCTGGTGATGCTGGGTGGACTCCACAGCGGTCAATGCCAGACGGAATGCCGGGGACTGCAGCTGCGCCTCCTGCAATGCTTCCTGCAAGGTGGCCTTGCGCCAGAACTGGCGGACATAAGCGGACACATCACGCTTGCGTTTGAACACCTGCCAGGATTTCACGAGGATAAAGTACCAGCTCAGTACCGACATGGTCAGTAAGATCAGTGCCACTAACACCGACACCACACCGCCTTCGGTGATAAAAGCCAAACCACTTGTTGTTTGCATTAAAAATTCCCTTTCACTGAAAACTTGCTTGATATTTGAAACTTGCTTAATTCTGGGTCAGCGAGAATGACAAGGGTACATTCACGTATGCGCTCAATGCCTTGCCACCTTTACGCGCAGGCTCAAAACGCCATTGCTTGACGGCGTTCACAGCTGCCTTGTCCAGGCGCTCAAACCCACTACTATTAATCACTTCTACAGACTCTGGCCGTCCTTCGGTAGAGACCAGCACTTTCATGAGCACCCTGCCCTCTTCACCAGCACGCTGTGACAAACGAGGGTATTCAGGCGCAGGATTATTGAGGTAAGCAACCCCAAATTTTGGCGGCTCCACTTTTTCCTCAACCACTTCCTGCTTGGGCGCCGCAGCGGGCGGTGCCGGCTTACTCGGCGCAGCCGCCGCGGGCGCCTCTAATGGCTGTGCAGATGGCTGCGTACTGGCCTCAAACTTTGGCTGTTCTGGCGTGGTTTCTACAATACGCTCCACAACGGGTGCCGGCCGCTCTATGGGTTTAGGCGTTTCTTTAGGCTTCACCACCGTTTTAACGACCGGTTGTTTTTTGATGATGGGCACGACTTCTGGCGCAGGTGCTTCTTCTTTTTTAGCCGGCAGTGTAATCAGGGAGACTGTCATCGGCTCAGGCTTTGGCTCAACGATCACTGGCTCTTCGTGCATAACCAGCCAGGCAATCACGGCACCATGCAACGCCACCACAGCCAGCATACCAAGGCCATGCCAGCCCTGGCGATTGTCGCGTGACAGCCAGTCTTCAGTCGCCAATACCGACCAGCGGAACTTGCCGGCCAGTTCACCCAGTTGGCGGCGGTGTAAACTTAACTCAGGCAACCGAGGCGCAGACGCACGCTCAGGCTTTAACGACAACCCTCGCAAGGACTCACGTTGCAGCATTAGCATACTCCTCTGACTAAATCACAAAAGGCAACGCCAGGGTTGCCATCATTACTCATATATTTCACGCAAAAACCTCTATTGCTTTTGCTGAACCAAATCGGCTGCCATAAACGCCTGGCATTTGGTCAACAATAATTTATTCTGCTTGGTACGCGTCAATTGATAAGCCTCGCCACCATGCATAATCAACAACACACCAGCCTCGCCCAACAACTGCTGGGCATCTATCGTCGGCATCCGCTGTGCCGAAACACCGGTCGCATTTTGCACCTCACCGAGTGAAGATTGCAAGCGGTTAGTCATTTGAATCCATTCTAAAAAAAGGCCGACTTACTTGCATAAAGCAACGCGGCATCAGATTTCAAGGAACACCCTTACCAGGGATGATTTGGCGCATGAACGATCACGCCTATTTGAGCAATGACATGTTGGGGTTAGGAGCATTGCTCAAATGCTTTGCCCGCAAACCTTAACGACAGAGCGTTAAGGCTGCTTGCAGAATTAAACGCGGTTTGCGTAGTACTCAACCACTTGCTGCACATCAATCGGGAACGGCACATCTTCAATCGATGGCAAATGGCCGATTTTTGCAGACACCGAAGCTGCTTCTACCGATAACCACTCTGGCACCGTCAAGCTAGGCGTTGCCAAGGACTCCACCACCATCGGGATCTTGCGGCTTTTCTCTTTCAAGCTCACCACATCCCCCACTTTCAGGCGCACAGAAGCAATATTGACCGACTTGCCGTTCAGCAATACATGTCCATGATTCACCAGTTGGCGCGCAGCGATTCCGGTAGGTGCAAACCCGGCACGGAACACCACATTGTCCAAGCGGCGCTCCAGCAATGACATCAACTTGTCACCCGTCGGCTCACTGCCTTTACGTGCTTCCAGCATCAGCCTACGCATCTGCTTTTCACTCACACCATAGTTAAAACGAATCTTTTGTTTCTCTACCAACTTAACTGCAAAGTCAGAACGGCGACGACGGGACGCCTGCTGACCGTGCTGACCAGGTGGGTTAGGACGGTTTTCAATCGACTTGCGTGACAGTCCGGGCAACTCTACGCCCAATGCGCGCATAATCTTGAGTCTGGGTCCTGTGGTTCTTGCCATGAATCTAGTGCCTTTCTTTGTTTATCTTTTTATTACTTATTCAACTGCCGGTTATTGCAGCGTGGCTGGTTGCGTTACAAAATCAGTCACCGCCTGCTGCATGGCAAATTCCTGATGCGCATGCAGCAATGCCTGCCAGTCCTGTAGCAATTGCTGGGCGGCAGACTGGATCAATCCACTCTCTGCATACTCCGGCGCCGTCAGGGTCTGTGCCAGGCTGCAGCCCAGCAAAGCCAGATCCTCAGAAGGATTTGCCGCATAACGCGTTGCCACACAACTTAAAGAAACCAGTACTGCACTTGCGGTCGGCAGGTCCGGATCAAAAAAATCACTGGCTTGGGCTGCGTAATCAATCTGCATTGCGGGATGACTTTCGTTCAATCGTTTATGAAAATGATAATGTTTCTCATTTAGGATGTCAACCATTGTTTGCAATTCGATACATACCTTTATATACACCTTGCCATCCACACCACAAA
>DATMSK010000008.1:0-6035 GCA_035565395.1 Methylophilus sp.
GCCAGCCACAGCCAGCGATGTTTGCTTAAAAATTTCACTTAAATACTCCTTAAAAATATAAAAACCATTATTAATCGTTATTTGTTATATAAAAGGCCGAACTTACCTCAATCAATACATGTTGCCTCTCCTTTATTTAACGGGATTGCCCGGTCTAAAATCCTTGACGCTTAGCTTCAATACTTTGGGTTGAGGATTAGAAACGTAGCGGCCAGACCCGCAGCCGTTGTTTGAGGGTTTGCCAGACCTTGGCCAAGCCATTGGGCTCTTTGATCAGGAAAAAAATGATCAAGGCGCCAAAAATCATTTTCTGGAAATTTTCCAATTGGCCTGGATCAATCGCCCCAGCCAACAAGCTTGTCGATATCTGAGAAAGCAGAATAGGAAACAACACGATAAAAGCCGCGCCGAGAAAATTACCCAGAATACTGCCCATGCCGCCGATAATAATGATGAACAGGATTTGGAAGGAACGTGACAAATCAAAGCCATGCGGCTCAACGGTGCCCAGGTAAGTGAACGCCCACAATGCACCGGCAATCCCTAAGTAAAATGAGCTGATCGCAAAAGCCAGCAATTTAGTTTTTGGTACCGAAATCCCAATCACGTCGGCAGCGGTATCCATGTCGCGTACCGCCATCCACTTGCGTCCAAGTTCGCCACTGACGATGGTTTTTGCCAGCCAGCCCAGCGCCACGACGACGGTTAAGGTCAGCAGGTAGCGGCCCGCCGGGGTACTCAAATCTGCGCCCAAGATGTGCAAGGGCGGTGCCGTAATGACGCCGGATGAAGAGTTGTTGGAAAACCAGGAGAATGTGGTGAATACCCATTGCACAAAAAACTGTGCCGCCAACGTCGCCACAATCAGGTAAAAGCCCTTGATGCGCAAACTCGGCAACCCGAACACCAGACCGACGCCGCCTGCCGTCAACCCACCCAAAATCAGGCTGGCAAGCAATGGCAAGCCCTCTAGCCGCAGGTGAAAGTTGTAGGTGGCAAACGCACCCACCGCCATAAAAGCCGCTGAGCCTAAAGAGAGCTGGCCAGCGTAGCCAGTGAGCAAATTCAAGCCCAACCCGGCCAGCGACAGCACCAGCAACGGGATGAGGATGGCGCTAAACCAGTAATCGTTGCCAAGGGCGGGGACCACCAGAAAGGCGAATGCCAGTAAGGCCGCAAACGCCCAGCGCTCCTGCTTGAGGCGGAAAAACCGTTTATCCAGCCTATACTCGGTAATAAATTGTCCTGTTTCTTGATACCACATGCTAAGCCTGCCTGCTCTCTATTTTCTAAACACGTTCAATCGCTTTGTCGCCAAACAACCCATAAGGCCTGACCTGCAGAAACAACATCGCTAACACGTAAGGGAACCAGTTTTCAATGCCGCCGCCAATCACGGGGCCAATGAAAACCTCGGCCAGTTTTTCGCTGGCGCCGACGATCAAACCACCGACTATCGCACCTTCAATCGAGGTAAAACCGCCAATAATCAGCACAGGCAACGCCTTGAGCACAATCAGCGACAGTGAGAACTGCACACCGACGCGTGCGCCCCACAACATGCCAGCGACCAGGCCGACAAAACCGGCCACCGCCCACACAATCAGCCACAAGCGTTGCAGATGGATGCCCACCGCCAACGCTGCCAGTTGGTCATCTGCCACGGCGCGCAAGGCAATGCCAATGCGGGTTTTATTGAAGAGAACCCCGAGCAGGGCGACTAGGCCACCGGCAATGGCCGCCGCGAACAAATCAAATTGCGACAGCAAAATACCGAACACTTCATACGGCTCGTCATTGATGCCAATCTCCAGCGCATGCACTTGTGCGCCCCACACGGCTTGTGCCAGCCCCTCGACGATATAACTCAGGCCCAGGGTCGCCATGAACAAGGTAATTGGCGAACGGTTCACCAGCGGCCGCAACACCAGCCATTCAATCAGCCAGGCCAGCACCGCCATGGTCAGCAAGGTCAGCACAAAGGCACCCCAGAACGGCACGCCGCGTTCGACCAGGCTGACAAAGGTCAATGCCGCGAACAGCACCATAGAGCCCTGGGCAAAATTAAACACGCCAGAGGCCTTGTAGATCAGCACAAAGCCGATGGCGACCAGCGAATACATCACACCCGCCAGCAAGCCACCGGTCAGGACTTCGAAAAAGAAACTCATCTCAATTGATCCTTGTATTGCCTCAGTGTTTGGTGCCCAGGTAAGCGGCAATCACCTCCGGGTTGGCGCGCACTTCATCGGGCGTGCCATCGCCAATTTTCTTGCCATAATCCAGCACCACCACATGGTCTGACAGTGTCATCACCACGCCGATATCATGCTCAATCAGCACAATCGTGGTGCCAAACTCGCGGTTGGTTTCACGGATAAACCGGCTCATCTCCGCCTTTTCATCGGCGTTCATGCCAGCCATCGGTTCATCCAGCAACAGCAGTTGAGGCTCGGCAGCCAGCCCACGAGCCAGCTCGACGCGCTTTTGCAAGCCATAGGGCAAACTGCCCACAATACTGTTACGCCAGGGTTGCAGTTTGAGAAAAGCAATCACACGCTCTGCTTTTTGCCGTTGTGACAACGCATCCGCAGGTGCGCGACCTACGTTAAATACCTGCTCCAGCCAACTGCTTTTGACCTTGAGGTTGGTGCCGGTCAGCACGTTGTCGAGCACTGACATGCCTTTAAACAAGGCAATATTCTGAAATGTGCGTGCCACACCGCGTCTGGCGGCCCATTGCGGATGCATGGCACTGCGTAACGCATCCTGGTAGCGGATGCTGCCTTCATCGGGTTTATAGACGCCATTAATCACATTGAGTAATGAGCTTTTGCCCGCGCCATTCGGGCCGATCAAAGCGCAAATTTCGCCCTCATTGACGGCAAAACTGATATTGGTGATGGCTTTCACGCCCTTAAAAGACAATGAAATACCCTCTAAGGTCAACAATGGTCTAGGTGCAGGTTGGGTAGAACTCATATCGCAGCCTTCCATTTGGAGAATCCCCAAAAGGCATGGGCCTCATGTGACTGATGCGGAATGACTTGCAACTGGCTGGCTTGCCAGGCAGTGGCTTCCGGCCAGGCCCGCACGAGGATCCCAATGTCAGCAAAAAACTGTGTCGCCTCGGGTGACAAGGATTCGCCCACCAGCAAGGGCACACGGGTACGCCGCAGACCTAGCACATCCTGCAAGGGCAGTATAACCAGCCAGCGTGCAAAGGCAGCGATTAGCGGCAGCCGGGTTTTGGCTGCACGCAAGGCCCAAGCCACAACCCGATGCTGCCAGCTACCGGGCAAGGGCCAGCGGGATTGGGTGAGGGCATACAGGCGCTGGTAAGTCGTTGCCGTACCTGCCACCAGCGTAGGGCCAAGCTCACGCCTATCGGTGTCACGTGTCGCCAGGTTCTCTGGAAAATTGAGGGTAAAGCCCGCCAATAGCCACGGCGAAAGCAGGTATTTGGCATGGCCGCTGGCAGCAAATGCGCGGGCGGCCAAGGCCTCTTCATGCGCAGTCAGTGCCTCCTGAGTGACCAGTTGGCGGCCATTCCTGAGTAGTTCGGCATGGCTCACCTCACTGTATTCCAGCGCATAGGCGGTATTCAAACGGTAAAAGCGGAAGGCAATTTCATCAGCCGTTACCGCAGACGCAATGGCTTTAATTTCTGGCGTCGCCACCACCTGTGCATAGCTAACGAGTGCAGGATGCTGATACCCGGCCAAGCCGCGCGCATCGGCATAAATCACCACGGCGCAATCCGGCTTGGCAGCCAATACTTGATCCACCTGTGCCTGTGCTTCGGCAAACACAAACTGCGGCCGTAGGGTATGCAACAAATCCAGTAACTGCGGTTGCGCAAAGGCCGGGTCCAGCGGTGCGGCCACGCCGCCCAGCCAATGGGCAGCCAGCGACAACAGCAAGGCCTCGGGCCGCGGCTCACTCAACAAAAATAAAGTGTCGCCCTGGCGAAAACCTTGTTGCTGCAAATACTGCGCGGCCTTTATGACGGCCTCTTGCACCGTGAGCCAAGAAGACTGTTGCCAGAGGCCCAGCTGTTTATGCCTGATTGCGACACGATGCGGCCGTTCCACGGCTTGCAACGTCAGCAAGTGGGGTAAAGTCTCTGCCATTGCCTGCTTCCTGCCGTTTCAGTTAAGCCGCTTTGGCCAAGGTTTTAGCTTCCAGCTCACGCACCAATGGCAGCACTTTTTCACCAAAATAAGCGACCTCTTCCTGGAAGTGCAAAAAGCCAGTCAACACCAGATCAACCCCAACGGCCTTCAAAGCGACAATACGCTCGGCAATTTGCTGGGGTGTGCCTATCAAATTGGTTTTAAAGCCATCGTTATACTGCACCAGGTCTTCAAAGCTCGATTTCGCCCAGTTACCTTCACGCTCTGGACTGGCAGCACCGGCATTTTTCACTTCATGACCAAACGCATTCACCGCTTCAGGGTTGGCTTTATCAATAATTTCCTTCAATACCGCTTTGGCTTCTTCTTCGGTATCGCGGGCAATCACAAAGGCATTGACCCCGATTTTGACGTGATGCTTATTCGCCGCAGCCTTGGCGCGGATATCGTCCACCTGGGCCTTGATCCCCTCTACCGTATTGCCGTTGGTGAAATACCAGTCTGAGACGGCGGCCGCATTATCCCGCGCGGCACGTGAACTACCGCCCTGGAAAATTTCAGGATGTGGCTGCTGCAAAGGTTTAGGCTTGAGTGAGTAGTTACTAAAGCGGTAAAAATCGCCTCTGTAAGTAAAGTTATCCTGGGTCCAGATCCCCTTGAGTGCCTCAATGAACTCGCGCGAACGGCGGTAGCGCTCGTCGTGATCCAGCCAATGCTCGCCAATCGCCGTAAACTCTCCACGGAACCAGCCGGAGACGATATTCACCGCAATCCGTCCCTGGGTGAGAATATCAATGGTCGCCAATTGCTTGGCGGCCAGCACCGGATTCCAGGGGCCAGGCAAAATGGCGGCAATCACTTTTAGCTTGGTGGTCGCCGCCAGCAAGGCATGCGAAAAAGATACCGACTCATGCTGGAACTCGGCCCCATACCCCGCAGTAAAACGGATTTGGCTCAAGGCATATTCAAATCCGGCCTTTTCGGCAATTTGTGCCAGCTTGCGGTTGTAATCGATATCCCAACTGGTGCGCTGCTCAATGTTACTGACCACCAGGCCACCACTGACATTAGGCACCCAATAAGCAAATTTAATGTTTTCTGTACTCATCTTTTATCTCTCCAAAAGTCACTGGATTTAAATGGCTAATAATTTTTCCTGGCTCAACAGCTCGCGATGCTTGAGCAAAGGCAGCGCACGCTCTACCGCAAGGTCAATGCGCGCTTTCACCGCCTCACTCTTGATTTGATAATTTTCAAAATCCGCTTCAACCGCATATACGCCGATTGGCAACGTGACTGCCTGGAAGAAACTGAATAATGGACGCAGCTCATGATCAATAATCAAGGCATGGCGCTCTGTCCCGCCAGTCGCGGCCAGGAGCACAGGCACATCCACCAAGGCTTCGAGGTGCACCAGATCAAACAAATGCTTGAATAAACCACCATAAGAAGCGCGGTAAACCGGAGTCGCCACCACCAGCAAATCAGCGGTTTCAATCGCCTGGATATCTTGTTGCACGTTGACTGGCAACGCTTTGGGATCGTAGGAAGCGACCAGGCTGCCGGCGATTTCGCTTAACTCCACCACGTGCAGATCAATCGGGATTTGCTGCCCCAACTTTTGCGTGATCGCCTGCACCAGCGCAGCGGTTCTAGAAGGTAATTTATAGCTGCCGGAGACGGCAGTGACTTTTAAAGGACGGCTCATCATGACTCCTGAAATATCGGTGACTAATGTCGTTTGCACGAAAACTCGCAAACGACTCGCTTGCTAGAGTATTAGCACCATCCATGCCAGGGAATAATATGGTTATATTTCAATCACTTATATAAAAAAATCCCTTTTAATAGGTGTTGGATTCCAGCGCTAGTTGCTGATCAACTGCTGCTAAATCAGCA
>DATMSK010000009.1:0-5487 GCA_035565395.1 Methylophilus sp.
CAACTGGCACATTTAATTTCGGTGCTGGCCGAGCAATATCGCAAACGCTCTCCCGCACTGAAGGAGCAGGACTTGTTACGCGAGCAAGACCATAACTGGTTCATGCATCAAAAATGGGTGGGCATGGCGCTCTATTGCGAAGGCTTTGCCGGCACGCTGGCCGACATGCAGGACAAACTGCCTTATTTGCAGGAGCTGGGTGTGAATATGGTGCATATCATGCCGATCTGTGACTGCCCGGCAGAAAACAATGATGGTGGCTATGCCGTGCGTGATTACAAAAAAATCGATCCGCGCTATGGCACACAAAAAGATTTGGACCAGTTAATCACCCTCATACAACAACGCGAAATGTTACTGGCATTGGACGTCGTGGTTAACCACACCTCAGATGAGCATGAATGGGCCAAAAAAGCCAAACAGGGAGATGCCACCTACCAGGACTACTACTACATGTTCGACGACCGCACGCTGCCGGACATTTATGAAAGTGCCATGCCTGAAGTATTCCCCGAGCAGGCGCCTGGTAGTTTTACCTTTAATGAAGACACGCAGAAATGGGTGATGACGGTGTTCAACCATTACCAGTGGGACTTGAACTACAGCAATCCGGCCGTGTTTATCGAAATGCTGGATGTCATTTTGTTTTGGGCCAACAAAGGCGTAGATATCTTGCGCCTGGATGCAGTGGCTTTTCTCTGGAAAAAAATGGGCAGCACCTGCCAAAATGAACGTGAAGCCCATTTGATCTTGCAATTGATGAAAGATTGCTGCCAGGTCGCGGCACCTGGTGTGCTCTTTATTGCTGAGGCGATTGTCTCTCCGACTGAAATCATCAAGTATTTTGGCGAAGATGCCATAAACGCCAAAGAATGTGAAATCGCCTATAACGCGACGCTCATGGCGTTGCTGTGGGATGCGGTGGCCACCAAACAAACGCAGTTACTTTATAAAGGCATTGAAGGCTTGCCGGAGAAACTGGAACGTGCGACCTGGCTGAATTATATTCGCTGTCACGATGATATCGGTTTGGGATTCAGTGATGAATCCATTATTGCCGCTGGTTTTGACCCGGTATCCCACCGCCGCTTTCTGGTCGATTATTACACTGGCAATTATGCCGACTCGAATGCCAAAGGGTTTGCCTTTGGCGTCAATAAAAAAACGGGCGATGCGCGAATTTCAGGCGCCCTCGCCTCCCTCGCCGGACTGGAAACCGCATTGCAAAAGCAAGACGCGGCGGCGATTGAAAATGCCCTGCAGACCATCACGCTTTTGCATAACATCATCATGGCTTTTGGTGGCATGCCCTTACTTTATTATGGGGATGCCGTGGGCACGCTCAATGACGATGCCTACCTGCTTGATTCTTCCAAAATGAATGACAATCGTTGGGCACACCGCCCGACCCTCAACTGGGAGCAAATGGATAGGCGCCTGCAAAAAGGGACGATAGAACAACGGATATTCAGTGCCATCCAGCATTTAATCAGCGTGCGCAAAGAAATCTCTGCGTTTGCTGACCTCAACGATCGTACGCTGATCGCGCTGGAAAATCCGCACGTCATCGCTTTTAGCCGTGAAGTGTCTTCCGGGATGCATGCGCGTGTCTTGGTGATCGCCAACTTTGATGTACACGCACACGCCGTTCCTATCCAACCATTCAGGCAAAAAGGCTGGTTCAAAGAGGCGATGGTGACTGACTTGTGTAGCGGACAAACCATTCCTATTGCAAACGAAGCATTAAACATCCCCAAACTGAGTGCCTACTGGCTCTCAACCTAATTTTACAAAGGAGCATCCACCACATGACTTGGCTGACACATCTGGGCATCGAAAACACGACCGAGGTTTTGATTTTGATAAAAACCCTGCTGCGTATCTTTTTGATCGTTGCCATGGCTTATGCATTTAGCTACTTAAGTAAAAAAATCATTAGCCGCTTGCGTGATCACCTGATTGTCAGAAGCAATAATAACATCGAGGAAATCAAGCGTATGAATACGCTAAGCATGGTGTTGCGCTACATTGTGACGACCGTCATTATGGCCATTACCGTCGTAGAAATCCTGCATGAACTTGGCATCTCCATCGCACCTGTATTGGCGGCTGCCGGGGTAGTCGGCCTGGCAGTTGGTTTTGGCGCGCAAAGCCTGGTCAAGGATTATTTCAATGGATTCTTTTTATTGCTGGAAAACCAGATTCGTAAAGATGATGTGGTCGAGATTGCTGGTAAAGCCGGCCTGGTGGAAGAAATTACCTTGCGCTATATCAAAATGCGTGATTACGAAGGCAATGTCCATTATGTGCCAAATGGCCAGATTACAACGGTAACCAATCGGTCGCGCGACTTTGCTTACGCCGTGATGGATATCCGCGTAGGCTACGATGAAAATATCGCCAAAGTGATGCAGATCATGCATGAGGTGGGTGCGGCCATTGTCATTGATGAAGCCCTGAAAGATAAGGTATTGGATAAGCTTGAAATTGCCGGGGTAGACAACCTGGCAGAATCAGCGGTGATTATCCGTTGCCGCATCAAGGTCCGGCCACTGGAGCAATGGACGATCAAGCGCGAATATCTTAAACGGATTAAAAATGCATTTGATGCTCAGGAAATTGAAATTCCCTTTCCACATCTCACCGTTTATCAAGGCCAGGGGCAACTGGCGGCTTAATACAAAACGGGCGATAAGCCCGTTTTTTATGTCTTAGTTCACGCTTTGCGTTTTTGCCTGTATCGATAAGCCAGCAGGATAATGATGCCAGCTACATTCGGGAACCAGATATACCAGTGAGACCAAGGGATACCATCTATCCTGAAATCTGAAATCGGCCAGAACATCGGCGTTGGGAAGTATTGCAGGCTATGGAACGGAAAATCGAGGGTAATGTGGAACGGCCAGCCCAGCATGGCAAACGCGATATCCTTGTGCCAGATCGCCACCAGGCCAATCACGGCAAATGCAATCACAAAGCTATGCCCTACCGTGTATGCAGGATAAATCCAGCTGGGCAATGTTGCCAGTGCAGGCTTACCCCAAGTGTAGGTGCCATCCAATAGTCGCATCACAAACAAGGCACCAAAAGAAATCAGGTCTGGCATGGCCCCCATGAGTGCCGCGAATTTTGGATATTTGCGGAATCCAAACAGTCCGTATCCCCATAAGGCGTGACTAAAGGTATCCATGGAAGGCTCCCGATAAGGTTAAGCAGCCAGTTTGCGGATCACGGCAGCCAGCTCTTCAGCTTGAGATTGCACCAAGTTTTTATTCAAGCCCTCCACCATGACGCGGATCTTGGGTTCGGTACCGGAGGCACGTAACAACACACGCCCTTCTCCTTGTAACACTTGTTCAGCCTGGGTCACTGCGGATTGCACAGCAGCCTGGTTCAAGTCTAGCTTTTGTTTAGTGGTCACGTTAATCAACACTTGCGGATACAGGGTTAAATCGGCCCCTAATTGTTGCAAGGTTTTGCCGCTCTCCCGCACGGATTGCAACACTTGTAATGCTGCAATGATGGCATCGCCACTGGTGTGTTTATCCAGGGTGAGGATATGGCCTGAATTCTCACCACCGAGTTTCCAGTTCCGGTCTTGGAGCAGCTCCAGCACATAGCGGTCACCTACTTTGGCGCGACCAAATGGAATCTGGTGTTTTTGCAAGGCGTGCTCTAATGCCAGGTTGGTCATCAAAGTGCCCGCAACCCCCCCTTTGAGTTTGCCTTTTGCGTATAATCCCATGGCAATGATATAGAGCAGCTGGTCACCATCGAGTAGGTTGCCAGCACCATCAACCATCATAACGCGGTCACCGTCACCATCAAAGGCAATGCCTAAGTCTGCCTGGTGCTCAACCACGGCTTTTTGCAGGGCTTCAGGATGTGTTGAACCCACTTTTTCATTGATATTTAAGCCATCCGGCTGGTTACCGATAGCAATTACATCCGCACCTAATTCATGAAAGACATCCGGGGCGACGTGATAAGTGGCACCATGTGCACAATCCAGCACAATTTTCAGGCCGCGCAAATCCAGGTGGTTAGGGAAAGTGCTTTTACAGAATTCCACATACCGACCAGCCGCATCGTCTACGCGCTTAGCCTTGCCTAGCTGTGCCGACTCCATGACTTGCATGGGTTTCGCCAGCTCTGCCTCAATGGCATATTCAATATCATCAGCCAGTTTGGTCCCCTGTGCAGAGAAAAATTTGATGCCATTGTCATAGTATGGGTTATGCGAAGCCGAGATCACAATGCCGGCCTGTGCACGCAGGGCACGCGTTAAATATGCCACGGCAGGCGTCGGCATTGGCCCGGTCAACAACACATCCACACCGGCCGCTGATAGTCCGGCCTCCAGTGAGGCCTCCAGCATATAACCGGAAATACGCGTATCTTTACCTATGAGTACGGTCGGACGGTTACCCGCAGGTAGTTGTTCATGATTGGCTAATACGCGACCGGCAGCATAGCCCAGCTTCATGACAAACTCAGGGGTAATGACTGACTCCCCAACACGTCCGCGGATACCATCTGTTCCAAAATACTGTTTACTCATCGCTCTAATCTTTCTCTCACTCATTGTGCTCTTGTTATTTTGTTTACTGCAATGCCGCAACGACTTTAAGCGCTTCTGCAGTTGCCTTTACATCATGTACACGCAACAAGTGCGCTCCCTGCATGGCACTGATGACAGCAGCAGCAACGCTGGCATACAGGCGTGCATCCACATCGTTGCCTGTCATTTGTCCCAGGACCGATTTACGTGACAATCCCACCAGCAACGGGCAATTGAGGTCCAGTAACTGCGGCAAGCCTTTCGCTAAGGCAATATTATGCGCCCTGGTTTTGCCAAAGCCAAAACCAGGATCCAGCATAATCCGCTCATTCGCAATTCCCGCTGCCAGGCAGGTATCACGCTGCGTGCGTAAAAAACGCTTTACCTCCGCAACCACATCCTCATAATGTGGGGCGATTTGCATGGTCTGCGGGGTGCCCTGCATATGCATGATACATACACCTGCATCGCTATTTACTACCGCCTCCAGTGCGCCATCCTCCTGCAAGCCACGTACATCATTCACAATACTGGCCCCTGCAGCAATGGCAGCACGCATCACGGCCGGCTTATATGTATCGATAGAAATAGGTACCGGAATATCATGTGCAACCAGTGCCTCAATCACAGGAATCACTCGCCGTAATTCTTCATCTAGTGTGACGGGAGTTGCGTTAGGCCGGGTAGACTCTCCACCAATATCCAACACATCTGCACCCTGCGCAATTAATTCAAGTGCATGTGCAACCGCGGCATCTACCTGGTTAAACTGTCCCCCATCAGAAAAAGAGTCTGGTGTGACATTCACGATCCCCATCACTTTGGGGGAATCGAAATGGAGGCGAAAGCGACCGCAGTGAAACAGCATAAGATAGTGAGTTCCCCAAAAAACAAAGGCTGGCAAATGCCAGCCTTGTTATTTTAAC
>DATMSK010000010.1:0-5050 GCA_035565395.1 Methylophilus sp.
AAGGCGTAGCCGGTGTATTGCGCGACCAAGTCCGCCATGCTCATTGTCACAGGCTCTGGCGACAGATCAGGAAAAACCACTTGGGCAAAATGCTGGCTGTCATCAACCTTTAATAACTGACAGGCACGATTGTTATTGAGCAACAGTGTGATATTCACCTGCGGTTGCAGTAGCAATACAGGAATGGCTTCTTGCTTAACACTCACATCCAGGCGTAAACGTTGAGCCGAGCGCTTAAACAATTCAGGGTTGAGCTTGCCATCTTCCAAGGGCAACCCGGAAGTTAAAGCATCACGGGTCGTCGCCAGACGGTTGTGGCGGCAAATATAAAGTAGACACTCTAAAAGGGTGTCTTTCTCGGTTTTATTAAAATATTGCGTCGTTTCCATGGCAGATGACTTGTTATTATCCTTATCCGAGCAAAATCAGGCGCTGATTGGCCGATGCTTGATTCTAGCGACCATCAAGCAAAATCAAAACGGTGAGTATATGGCATAACACCCCCGAATTACAAAAATTGACACTCTTACAACACCCCAAATTGGGCGTCTTCCTGTACGAATGGGCCGGTCACAGCTTCAATGCCAATCGCATTCAGGGTATCAAGCTCTTGCTGGTCTTGTACGCCTTCAGCAATCGGCACAATCCCCATCGTGCGTACCATCATGCACAAACCTCGCATCAGCGATTGCTGCTGTGGACGCAGATGAATATCGCGAATCAGTGAGGCATCAAACTTGATGTAATCCAATCCAAGCTCATGCAAATCGCCCAGCTGTGCCAATCGAGTGACCACATGCTCAACACCTATCATGCAGCCCAGGGATTTCACGAGATGTACAAACTCCCTGAATTTCACAAAATCGCCAAAAGCAGCTTCTTCAGTCACTTCAAAACTTAAGCGGGCTGGATGGTTGACTGTCAATATCAATGCTTGCAACTTATCCCTGTACTCATCACTGCGCATGGCGGCAGCAGAGACATTCACACTCAGGTTATCATTATTTGTCGCCAGCATATCGACCGCGTATTCCAACGCCAAACCGTCCAGTGTTTGAATCATATCGAGCTGGCTCGCCCAATCGATAAATGCGCCAGCAGCCAACCATTGTTCCCCTTCAGCTATACGCAAACGTAATGGGCACTCATAGTGGTACAAATGTTGATCCCGTTTCATCACCGGGAAGCGAACCAGTTTGATCTGCTTGAGCTGAATGGCGAGCAGGAATTGCTCTTTCCATTGATTAAGGTAATTATTCCTTGAGGTCACAATGCTGTTGGCATTCATGACACGCATAGGCACAGCAGCCTGGTCTTCAGAGAGATCAAGAATAAACTGCATCACGCGATGGACATCTACAAAGTCATCGCCTTTTTTGGTTTTTGTGTGCGTGAGGACAAACTGGAACTGCAGTAGTTGTTGCGCCGCGCTAAGCTTCTCCAGCATCAGTTTCAACTCGGTTGTCACTGCAAAATCATCCAGCGGCTCCCGGCTGAAAATACCGAAAACACCTCCGGAAAGACGTCCACAAACGACATCATGGTAATTTCCCATCTGCTGCTGAACAGTATCTGCCACTTTTTTAATCAGCTGGTTTGTCACGCTATAGCCCAATTGCTTGTCAATTTCCGGCAAATTGCGCAATTGCACCATGATAAACATGCCTTCTACGAACCCTTCATTCTTCAGGGCGACTGACGCAGTATTGGTGAAGTGTGACTGATTCATCAAACCAGTGACTTCATCATAATTAATCTGCTGGTTGAAAGTGTTCAGGCGCTCTGACTCGGCCGTGACCATGGATTTCACGCGGTCGGACAGCGTATTCATGGTCCGCACCAGCTTCCGGAATTCCTCTGTCGCCGGTTCGGCAATCGTAATGTATTTGCGCTCACCCAATGCCTCAGCTTGCGCAATCACATCATCCAGTGGCTTGAGAATTTTCTTCAGCCAAAAGCCTGAAACCACATAGCTCATGAAAGCCACAATCAATGTCCACAACACCGCATGACGTGAAGTTTCCCATAACTGGTCATACGCCAGCGACGGCTCACTTTCGAGCACCAAAGTGCCATATTGCTGCCAACCAGATTGGATATTGGCGATCCCCGGCTGGATACTGACAGAAAATACTGATTGGAACCAGGCAGGTGCCACAGAATGCGGGTTGTGATTAACCCGTTCAATCATGACCTTATTCTCCGGAGAAATAATGGCAATCCGGCGGTAATGCCCCATATCGAACTGGGCACTGATGATCAACTCCACAGTGACACTGTCTTTGGGAATATTGGAAAGTGTGATTGCAAGGCCATTGGCATTATCGTTATTTTTTTTCTGCAATTGTTCAGCCATAAATCGATGGTCATCGTATACGCTTAAGAACAAGCATCCAGCCGCCACCATTAAAATAATGACAGAAATCGCAATTCGTATTTGTTTTACCAAAGACATTTGAAAGCCCTCTTACTTTCCTGGAGTAGATCCGGCACTAGCCCGATGTCAACGCAAGCCATGCTTAGCCTAGCATTAACCCCCCATAATAACCACACCCCTAACAGGTTTTTAATCATTCCAGCCCATCTTGCCGCATCCGCGTCAACACATCACGCCATTTGGAAATATTGGAAGGAGAACCTGCCCGCATATTTGGATTATTTGCAACAAACAACCCTTTATCATTAAAACTGAATATTGGTGACAAATCGCCACGCCTGGACGCTGGCAATAATTCAAAATTAAGGTTATCCAATACCAATGGATCACTGGTTGGCGTTGCATAATAGGTCAACACCATATGTGGCAGGATAGCGCCACTGGACATGCGTGCCCGGACATAGGTCAACCGCAATTTGTCTTGCGACACACCAAGCTTTTTCAGCAAGGTGTACTTGGCAATACTAAAATCCTCACAATCACCAGCACCTTTGCCAAACGTCTCCAGCGGGGTGGCCCAATAATCTTGCACGCCCCACAGGCTGAAATCGTCGACAAATAATACATGCTGGTTGGTGAAGTCATTCACCATGTTCACTTTGGTCATTTCGCTGGCGCCACTAATCTGCGTAAACAATTCATTCAGGCGCATGACGTTCTGGTAAGCCTCTTCGCCGTAGCGCGACCTGATCTTTTCCAGCATTGCCAGCACATAATCATCCGCCAGGATCGGTGTCCATAGCAGGCTCAATGCCAGGCATATGCCTGTCAGCAGTCGAACCAAAGGTGAATGTACGTGGCGTCTCATGTGAAATGTATTCCCAGTGAGCGATTATGTCATGGCAAAATCAAGCACAATTTACCAAACAAAGTGGTTTTAATCGACAACTTCAGCCTGCGCGTCTCCCATTGTCATCAATAGAAAACCATTTTCAACAAAGACAAGCGAGGCTGGATTGGGTAAAATATCGTCTTTTGAATCAAGAAGTTTTTTACTCATGACGTCTCTCACCACGCTGAATGCACTATCGCCACTGGATGGCCGCTATCAATCAAAACTCGATCCTTTGCGCCCGTTTTTTAGTGAATATGCACTGATTAAGTATAGAGCACTGGTTGAAGTCGCATGGTTAAAAGCACTGAGTGCTGCACCTGAACTGTCCGAAATTGCCCCGTTCAGCGCAGAAACAGTCGCCGAACTGGATGCCGCGATCGCGACATTTAGCGAGGCAGATGCCACCCAGGTAAAAGCCATCGAGGCGCGCACTAATCACGACGTCAAGGCACTGGAATATTGGCTAAAAGAGAAATTCGACGGTAACCATGAAATCAAAAAGGCCAGCGAATTTATCCACTTTGCCTGTACATCAGAAGACATTAATAACCTGTCACATGCACTGATGCTAAAATCTGCACGCGACAGCGTGATGTTACCTAACTTGCAGACTGTGGTTGGCCGCCTGATCGAACTGGCACAGGCATTGGCCGATCAGCCTATGTTATCCCGCACACATGGCCAAACGGCCAGCCCGACCACCATGGGCAAAGAACTGGCGAACGTGGTTTACCGTTTGCAACGCCAGCTCAAGCAACTGCAAACCAACGAAGTATTGGGCAAGATCAATGGTGCAGTGGGTAACTTTAATGCGCACTTATCTGCCTATCCGGATTTCGATTGGGAAAGCTTTGCCAAGCGCTTTGTGGAATCACTGGGGCTGACCTATAACCCGATGACCATCCAGATTGAGCCACACGACTATATGGCTGAACTGTATGACACCCTGTCACGCATCAATACCATTTTGATCGACCTTAACCGCGACATCTGGGGCTATATTTCTGTCGGCTACTTCAAACAGAAAGTCAAGGCAGGTGAAATCGGCTCCTCTACCATGCCACACAAAGTCAACCCGATTGACTTTGAAAACTCGGAAGGCAACCTCGGCCTGGCCAATGCCGTTCTGCGCCACCTCGCCGAGAAGCTTCCGATCTCCCGCTGGCAACGAGACCTGACGGATTCCACCGTTCTGCGTAATATGGGTGTGGCCTTTGGTTATGCCCTGCTTGGCTACGATTCCTGCCTGCGCGGCTTGAATAAACTCGAAGTTAACCCGCAACGCTTGCTGGAAGACTTGGACAATAGCTGGGAAGTCCTGGCCGAGCCTATCCAGACGGTGATGCGCCGTTATGGCATCGAAAATCCTTACGAGCAATTGAAGGAATTGACCCGTGGTAAAGGCGGCATCAACAAGCAATCTTTGCATGCCTTTATTGAAACCCTGCAAATCCCCGCAGATGCCAAAAAAGCATTGCTGGCGCTCACACCAGCAACTTATACCGGCAAAGCAAGTCAACTGGTAAAACATATTTAAATGTTGCCGATTTGATCCGGGATTTTCTTGCTTACCATGACAAACGTATCACTTTAGAGAAAGCAGCGCGTCACGTGATGCGCTGCTTAAAGTTAAAGTGCGTGCGCTTAATGCACTTTAACCTTGCCTTATTTCTGACCTCTACCACGGCGCTGGCACAGGAAGCATCGTGGTTCGAGGTCAAACCCGGCAACACCTATCAAACACGCTTCTCACTGGTCACGGACTCGCCACCAGAAAA
>DATMSK010000011.1:0-4161 GCA_035565395.1 Methylophilus sp.
AAATGAGTCATTTAGAGGTAAAGCTGCATTTTGCGTTCTGCCGGGGTGAGTTCAAAGCCAGTCGTTTCATAGTGTTTAAAAATGGCTTCGACAATCTGCTGCGGTTCATCAATGATCTGAATCAGGTCCATATCTGCGGGAGAAGCCATGCCCTCTGCTAACAGCGTATTGCTTAACCAGTCCACCAGGCCTGCCCAATATTGCTTGCCAACCAGGATAATCGGAATCTTGCGGCTCTTACCGGTCTGCACCAAGGTGATGGCTTCCATCAACTCATCCAGCGTACCAAAGCCACCTGGCATCACGACAAAGGCGCTGGCATATTTGACAAACATAACCTTGCGCATAAAAAAGTATTTAAAGCTAATGCCAATATCCTGGTAAGGATTGCCATGTTGCTCAAACGGGAGTTTGATATTCAACCCCACACTGGCACCACGACCAGGGAACGCCCCTTTATTGGCCGCCTCCATAATGCCCGGACCGCCTCCGGACAACACACTGAATCCAGAGTCTGATAACAAACGTGCAATTTCTTCGGTGAGCAGGTAATACGGATGGTCGGGCTTGGTACGTGCACTGCCAAAAATCGACACCGCCGGCATAATTGCCTTAAGGCTTTCGGTTGCGCCGACAAACTCGGCCATGATTTCAAACGCACGCCACGATTCATGGGTGACATCATCGCCATCAAGTAACTCTGGCTGCACCATGCTTGGTAGCTTTGAGCTGGTCATACAACGGTCCTTCATATTACAAACCAAATTAGTGTACATGAAGTCGCTTTGAAATGCGTAAAATACGCCATTGATTTGATTCAAGAGAACGCACAATGAAAACCTTGCTTTTGGTAGATGGCTCCAGTTACCTGTATCGCGCCTTTCATGCCATGCCGGATTTACGCAACTCAGCCAATGAACCCGTGGGGGCGATTCAAGGCGTACTGAACATGCTGCGCCGCCTGCATAAGGACTATCCATCTGATTACAGTGCCTGCGTATTCGATGCCAAAGGCAAAACATTCCGCGATGATTTGTATCCCGAATACAAAGCCAATCGCGCCAGCATGCCGGATGATTTGCGCGCGCAGATCGAACCGCTTTATGAAACCATACGCGCCATGGGCTGGCCGCTGATTATTGAAGAAGGTGTGGAAGCAGACGATGTGATTGGCGCTCTCGCCAAACAGGCAGAAAAAGAAGGCATCAAAACCATTATTTCTACCGGTGACAAAGACATCACCCAGCTGGTCAATGAGCATATCACTGTCGTGAATACCATGCGCGATGCTTTCCGCAAAACCGATGATGTGCTGGATATCGCTGGCGTGGAAAACAAGTTTGGTATCCCCCCTGAAAGAATTATTGATTACCTGATTCTGGTCGGTGATACCGCTGACAACGTGCCAGGCGTGGAAAAAGTCGGCCCAAAAACAGCGGTAAAATGGCTAACCGAATACGGCACACTGGATAACATTATTGCCAACGCTGACAATATTAAAGGCGTGGTCGGTGAAAACCTACGCAAATCCTTGTCCTGGTTGCCAACTGCACGCGAGTTGATCACCATACGCTGTGATATTGGTATCCGCGAACACTTTAATGAGCTGATCCCGCAAGCGCCAGACAAGGTCAAACTACTGGCTTTGTTTGATCATTTTGAATTCCGTACCTGGAAACGCGAGCTGGACAAACTTGGTGATGGCGTTCCCTCCACTGCGTCAAACACAACATCAGAAACCGTTGCGGGCCCAGCCAGCCAGCGTACTGAATATACACCTGACACACGTCGCCAGTACCAGGCAATTTTCACAGAAGCGGAGCTGGAGAGTTGGTTATCTCGACTACAGCAAGCAGAACTGCTGTGTTTCGATACAGAAACCACTTCACTCGACCCCATGCAGGCAAAAATCGTTGGCGCGTCATTCAGCGTCACGCCTGGTGAAGCGGCTTATATTCCATTAACACACGACTATTTTGATGCACCAGCGCAGTTGCCACTCAATCAAACGCTGGAAAAACTGAAGCCTATTCTGGAAAATCCAGCCATCAAGAAGGTCGGCCAGAATCTCAAATACGATATGCATGTACTGGCCAATCATGGTATTCATCTGCAAGGCATTGCGCACGACACACTGCTCGAATCCTATGTGTTCGAGAGCCATAAAGGCCATGGCATGGACGAATTGAGCGACCGCCACCTCGGTATTGAACCTATCCCGTTTGAGGCAGTGGCTGGCAAAGGCGCCAAACAGGTGAGCTTTAATCAGGTGACGGTTGAACAAGCCACTGAATATGCCGCAGAAGATGCCGACATTACCTTGCAACTGCATCATGCGCTTTATCCGCAGGTGGCAGAATCTTCCAAGCTGGAATTTATCTACCAACAGGTTGAAATGCCCAGCATGCTGGTGTTACAGCGCATGGAACGCAATGGCGTACTGATTGACAGCCATATGCTGAATCGCCAAAGCAACGAGATCGGCTTGCGGCTCATGGAACTGGAGAAACAGGCATTTGAACTGGCAGGCCAACCCTTTAATCTTGGCAGCCCTAAACAGCTACAGGAAATCCTGTTCGGCAAACTGGGGATCAAGCCGCTTAAGAAAACACCATCCGGGGTGCCGTCTACCGATGAAGATGTGTTGCAGGAATTGGCGCTGGATTACCCGTTGCCAAAAGTGCTACTGGAATATCGTGGCTTAGCCAAACTGAAATCCACTTACACCGACAAGTTGCCCAAAATGATTAATGCGCAAACCGGGCGCGTACACACCAGCTACAACCAGGCCGTCGCCATTACAGGCCGCCTGGCAAGCTCAGACCCCAACTTGCAAAACATTCCGGTGCGTACTGCCGAAGGTCGCCGTATCCGTGAAGCGTTTATTGCGCCGACTGGGTCACACATTGTCTCGGCGGACTATTCGCAGATTGAATTGCGCATCATGGCGCATCTATCACAGGATGCAGGCATGCTCACTGCATTTGCCAACAACGAAGATATTCATCGTGCCACAGCGGCCGAAATCTTTGGGGTGGACAAATCCACGGTAGATAACGAACAGCGCCGTTATGCCAAAGTCATTAATTTTGGATTGATTTATGGCATGAGTGCCTTTGGCCTGGCGCAAAACCTCAATATCGAACGCAGCGCCGCGCAAAGCTATATCGAGCGTTACTTTGCACGCTATCCAGGCGTACGCAAATATATGAATGACACACGCGAGCTTGCCAAGCAGCAGGGTTATGTTGAAACCATTTTCGGCCGCCGCCTGTGGGTACCTGAAATCAACAGCCCAAACGGCAATCGCCGCGCAGGTGCTGAGCGCGCCGCCATTAATGCGCCCATGCAAGGCACGGCTGCCGACCTGATTAAACTGGCCATGATTGCCGTAGACAAATGGTTAATTGAAGAAAAGCTGCAAACCAAGCTGATTATGCAGGTACACGATGAACTGGTACTCGAAGTGCCCGACTCGGAACTGGCACTGGTCCAGCAAACCTTACCGCAACTCATGCAAAGTGTTGCCAAACTCGATGTCCCCTTACTGGCAGAGGTGGGAACTGGCAGCAACTGGGAAAGTGCGCATTAAACCCATCGCTTATGCTATGGTCATATTTCAATGATTCAGTCACCAAAAATCAACCACAGGGGAACACAATGAAATCATCACTCATGATAGGCATTATTCTGATTGCACTAGGTGCAGCCGGACTGGTATTCAAAGGCTTTAGCTACGAGAGCAAGGAAACCGTCGCCAAAATTGGCTCGCTGGAAGCTAGCGCTGACATCACCAAAGATGTCGAAATTCCACAGGCACTCAGTATCATTGTGCTGGCCGCTGGCGTTGCCATGGTACTCGTAGGTTTAAAAAAATAATCCTGAAAGATCTGCTTGCCAGTCTTTTCTGACAGGATTTTCCTACAATCTCTGACAGATTCGCTTCACAGTTCTGGTTAGCATAAGCGCTCATCACAACAACAAGGGAGTACACACATGCTTTGGACGATTGTCGTAGGTATTATCGCGGGTTGGTTGGCAGGCTTAATTATGAAAGGTGATGGCTACGGCCTGATCTGGGATCTGATTCTGGGGATTGCTGGCGCAGTTGTTGGCGGCTGGCTGTTTGGCGCACTCGGCCTGAGTGCCAGTGGCGGCATG
>DATMSK010000012.1:0-3672 GCA_035565395.1 Methylophilus sp.
TCTGGTGACTGGTAAGGGGCTTTTGAAATTATATGAAACCTGTACATCCAATTAAACGTTGGCTCAAGCATGCCTGGAGCCATCCGAGACATGTGAAGGCCCTGTTTCCGCAGCACTCGCTCAAGCAGATTGAACTGGTGATTGCGCAAAGTGAGCGTCATCACGCGGGTGAAATCCGTGTGGTGATTGAGTCCGGCTTGCCCAGCTATGCTATTCTGCGAGGCTTGACGCCAAGGCAACGCGCGATCAACATCTTCGGGCATCTCAATATCTGGGATACAGAACATAATAATGGCGTGCTGATTTATTTGTTGCTGGCTGATCACGATGTGGAAATTGTTGCTGACCGCGGTATTCATCGGCACGTTGGCGACGCTGGCTGGCAACAGATTTGCCAGCATATGGAAGGGATGTTCAGAAGTGGGCAGTTTGAGTCTGGTGTGGTGTATGGCATACAAGCGATTGGTGAGCATTTGGCAAAGCATTTTCCACCGGAGGCCGTTCCACGTAACGAATTATCTAACCGGGTGGTTGTGCTTTAGTTTTTGTGTAGCGCTACCTGCCCATGCGGCCCTGAAAGATATCTACCGTATCTACCATACCACTCCCTCACTCAATGCCTTTGAAATTTGCCAAGGTGGCGGATGTGTGCAATCTGATACTCTTAGCCTCACTCCTGCTGAGTGGGATAACATTAACCGGTTATTCACACCCTTGCCGCAAACCCCAGAGGCCGAGCGAACAGCCATTGCCCAGGCTGTCGGCGTACTCGAAGACATCGTGGGCACCAAGATAGGCACGGCGGCTGACCGTGCCGGGACATTCAATAATAGTGACTATCTGCATCAACAAGACTGTAACGATGAAGCCATCAATACCACAACTTATATGCGCCTGATGCAGCAGGCAGGGTTGCTCCGCTTTCACGATATTCTGGATACGCGTACAAGAAAGTTCTTTTTTACTGGCTGGCCGCATACGGCCGCTGTCATCCGCGAGCAAGCTTCTCAGGCAGAATATGCAGTTGATAGCTGGTTTTACGATAATGGCTATCCGGCAACGATTGTGCCTATGTCTATCTGGAAAGAGGGCTATATTCCGGAAGACAGCCCCATCGTGCAACGACCACAGCAAAAAGACCCGCCGACAGAGTAGGCGCGAGTGACGCCGCCTTAGAATAAGGCTAAAATCGCGCTTTTAGATTTCAATTGAATACATTTTTATGCGCGCCTCACAATTTTTCATTGCCACCCAAAAAGAAGCCCCTTCCGATGCCGAACTGATCAGCCACAAACTGATGGTGCGTGCCGGGCTGATCAAAAAGCTGGGCAGTGGTTTGTATAGTTGGATGCCACTGGGTTTGCGCGTGTTGCGCAAAGTGGAAAATATCGTGCGCGACGAGATGAACAAGGCGGGTGCACTGGAGTTGCTGATGCCTGCCGTACAGCCAAAAGAATTGTGGGAAGAGACCGGCCGCTGGGCGGTGTTTGGGCCACAAATGCTCAAGATTCAGGACCGACATGAACGTGACTTCTGTTTTGGCCCTACGCATGAAGAAGTGATTACTGACATTGCGCGCAAGGAAATCAGCAGCTATAAACAATTGCCGCTCAATTTTTACCAGATCCAGACCAAGTTCCGTGACGAAATCCGGCCGCGTTTTGGCGTGATGCGCGCACGCGAATTCCTAATGAAAGATGCCTACTCTTTCCATACCAGCGCGGACTGCCTGGTGAATACTTACAACACCATGCACACGGCTTACAGCAATGTGTTTACGCGCCTGGGCCTGAAGTTCCGTGCAGTGAAGGCCGACTCTGGCGCCATTGGAGGTGATGGTTCGCAAGAGTTTCACGTCTTGGCCGATAGTGGCGAAGACGCATTAGCTTATTGCGAGCAGTCTGATTATGCGGCCAACGTGGAGCTGGCCGAAGCGGTTGCGACTGGCAGCCGTGCTGCGGCGACTGAAACCATGCGTGAAGTGGATACGCCCAAACAAACGACTTGTGAAGATGTCGCTAAACTGCTGGAAGTGCCTGTGAGCAAAACGGTTAAATCTGTCGCATTGATGGTAGATGACGTGTTTACGCTGGTATTGTTGCGTGGCGACCATCAGCTCAATGAAGTGAAATTTGGCAAGGTCGAGGGCGTAAAGGAGTTTCGTCTGGCGACCGAAGAAGAAATTCGAGCCAACTTGAACTGCCCACCTGGCTTTATTGGCCCGGTTGGCGTCAACGCCAATGTGCGTGTAGTGGCTGACAGAACCGTGGCGCTCATGAGCGACTTTGTCTGTGGCGCCAATAAACCTAAATTTCACTTGGCGGGCGTCAATTTTGGCCGTGATTTACCTGAACCAGCCATCGTGGCAGATATCCGCAATGTTGTCGAAGGCGATGCCAGCCCGGATGGCAAAGGCATGTTGAGTTTATGCCGTGGCATTGAAGTGGGCCACATTTTTCAATTGCGTACCAAGTATTCCGAAGCCATGCAGGCGACTTACCTGGACGAAAATGGTCAGACGCAAGTGATGGAAATGGGCTGTTATGGCATCGGCGTATCACGCATTGTAGGCGCAGCGATTGAGCAAGGTAACGATGACAAGGGCATTATTTTCCCGCTGAGTATGGCACCATTCTCAGTCGTGATTTGCCCGATTGGCCTGGACAAGAGCGACGCAGTCAAACAAGCTGCATATGACCTCTATGCCCAGTTGCAACAAGCCGGTGTGGATGTGCTGCTGGATGACCGTGGTGAGCGCCCAGGTGTCATGTTTGCCGAAAGTGACCTCATGGGCATCCCACATCGCGTGGTGATTGGGGATCGTGGTTTGGCAGAGGGTAAAGTCGAATACAAAGGTCGTACCGACGCTGAGGCACAAAACTTGCAAGTGACTGAATGTGTGACCTTTTTGCGTGACAAACTTGGTCAGTAATTAGAGGGAGATCATCCCTCTGTTTTGCGCTTTTGATGCGCTCATTGTGCTTAAAATGGACGGGATGAAAAAAGTATTTTTTCTTTCTTTTGTGCTGGTGTTAGTGGGCCTGTGTGCATGGTCTGCTCCTACCATGGCTGGCAACCAGCAAGAGGAACCGCTAGCCAATAGCGTCAAGGCGCTGATGCAAAAGTCTGTCAGCGACTTGGCGGCACCTAGATTGTTATTTGACTCTGAGCAAGCAGCACAGCAGTGGTTGCAAGAGATGTCTGCCCGGTTGGCCAAGCGGGTCCCTGATACGCAATATCGCGAAGACTTCCTGAAGTCCGTTCATTATGAAGCAACACGTGCTGGGTTAGACCCACAAATGGTGCTAGGTTTGATTCAGGTGGAAAGTGGGTTTAAAAAATATGCAGTTTCCAGCGTGGGTGCCCGTGGTTATATGCAGGTGATGCCATTCTGGGTGAGAGCTATAGGTACCAATGAGCATAACTTGTTTGATATGCGTTTAAACCTGCGCTACGGCTGCACGATTTTACGCCATTATCTGGATATTGAACGTGGCGATTACTATCGGGCACTTGGGCGTTATAACGGCAGTCTGGGTAAGCCGGAATATCCTAACCTGGTGGTGGGGGCCTGGCGTAACCATTGGCATTACGCTCCTTCCATCAAGATGGAGATTGCTAGCCAGTAGCCGTAAGGGTGACAATAAAAAACCGCGCCATGGCGCGGTTTTT
>DATMSK010000013.1:0-10161 GCA_035565395.1 Methylophilus sp.
GTATTTCTAGAAATGCACATTGCGATCCCCACTTTACGAGTGAGGCCAGGCAAGGCGCGATTAAGAATTTTTGATACCAGAATAGGTCATAGGTTGAAAGGATGCTTATGCGCGCCATGGCAAACAAAAGTATTGAGGGAAATGCCCCAAACCAGCACGGAGAATAAACGATGAATGACAAACAAGCCGTTGCGCTGGAAGCTGCCAGCTACGTCAAGAACGATATGATTGTAGGATTGGGCACAGGATCTACAGCCAATTATTTTATTGAAGCCCTTGCAGAGCGCCAAAAAACTGAAGGCCTGCGGGTAACCACCGTCGCCAGCTCCAATATCAGCATGATCAAAGCGCAAAGCGTCGGCCTGACCGTGATCAGCCTGGCTCAAATCAGCCAAATAGATCTTTATGTGGATGGCGCCGACGAAATCACACCTGACAATACCTTGCTCAAGGGACGTGGCTATGACCTGGTGATGGAGAAATTACTGGCTAAAGCCGCCAAAGAATTTATTGTGGTCGCGGACAAGAGCAAGCTGGTAGACCGTATCGGCACGCATTACCCGATTCCGATCGAAGTGATGCCATTTGCCTGGCAAGCAGCCAAACGTAGCATTGAAGCGATCGGTGGCGTAGGCGATCTGCGCCCCAATACGGCCAAAGATGGCTTATGTATCAGCAGCTATGGCAGCTTGGTACTGGATATGCGTTTTGATGCCAGCCTGGATGCCCATACCTTGAATGCCTTGCTCAATAACGTTCCTGGTGTTGTCGAACATGGCATTTTCGCTAAACTGGCCAAGACGATACTGATTGCAGATCAAGGCAAGGTCGAGACACGCGTTTAAGCGCTAGCGCGAATGTGGGGCTATTCAAGCAAGTCTGTGCGGCAGGTATGGCTCAAAGTCATGCTGGCCACCACACTATGTGCTGCGCTGCTGTCATGTAGTGACAACAATGCACCCAAACAACTGGTACATGCAAAGCCTAAACCAGACCCTTATGCCATCCGCTTCGTCACCATCAATAGCCCCAGCACTTATTTCATCGATAGCCAGAACAATTACGCAGGGCTTGAATACGACCTTGCGAAACGGTTTGTCGAGTTTTTAGGCCCGCCCTATTCCCTTAAATTTATCGTTGTCGATAGTTTTGACAAGGTATTTCCAACCCTGTTGAGAGGGGACGCCGATATTGCTGCAGCAGATATCAGCATTACCGCTGCGCGTAAACGCCAGGTACTATTTGGCCCTGCATTCAACCAGGTGCAATCCATGGTGGTATTTAACCGGGACAACAATAAAGAGCCGACCAAGGCCGAGGCGTTATTACAAAAACGTATCGTTCTCCCTCATAGCACCAGTTTTGTGGAGCGTATGCGTGAGCTGCAATCCAAACTTCCCGCATTGACCTGGAGGGAAACCGACAAACTCAGTTCGGAACAACTGATCGAAGCGGTCGCGCGTAATGAGATCGACTTTACCGTCGCGGATAATCACCTGCTGGCCATCATGCAATACAACTATCCACAACTGGATGCCGGCATGATGCTGGGGCAGACGGACAAAATTGCATGGGCGCTCAATAAATTAAACGGGGAAGAGCGGCTTAAACAGGTGGAAGCCTTTTTCAAGAAAATTGAGAAAGACGGTACCTTGCGTAACTTGCTGGACCGCTACCATGGTTATACCAAACGCTTGAAACCTGTAGATATCACTGCATTTTTAA
The DNA here is from genome assembly GCA_035565395.1 of Methylophilus sp. Classification (GTDB taxonomy): domain Bacteria; phylum Pseudomonadota; class Gammaproteobacteria; order Burkholderiales; family Methylophilaceae; genus Methylophilus. The sequence continues at coordinate 1,726 of DATMSK010000013.1, forward strand.
GCAAATCTCAAACACTTTTGCCCAAATATGTGCGCCTGTTCAAAAATGCACAGGAAATCACCGACATAGACTGGCGCTTGCTGGCTGCCCTTAGTTATCAGGAATCACACTGGGATAACTACAGCACCTCCCCAACCAATGTGCGCGGCCTCATGATGCTCACCGAACAAACCGCCAACATGATGAATGTCACTGACCGCCTGGATCCCAAACAAAGCGTCGTTGCCGGTGCCAAATTCTTCCTATGGATGAAAGACCGCATCCCAACACGCATTCCCGAGCCAGACCGCACTTTTATGACTTTAGCTGCCTACAATAATGGCGTTGGTCATCTTGAAGATGCGCGCATTATCGCGCAACGGTTAGGGCTGAATCCAGACAGCTGGGCCGATGTGAAACGTGGTTACCAGTTACTTAACGACCCAGCCTACTATGTGAATGCCAGACATGGTTATTGCAGCTGTGGCGCACCCGTGATTTATACCGAGCTGGTCAGGAGCTACTACCAGATCATGCAAAAATACTTCCCGGCTTATGACCCAGGCGTAGACCCTTACAAGATTGCAGACATAAAAATGCCCTGGTTGTTAGCCAAGGCATCTTGAACACAACTAGCAGACGAATCAAGCGGTAATGACTGTTTTACCGCCCATGTAAGGTTGCAGCGCTTTAGGAATGGTCACACTGCCATCCGCATTCTGATTATTTTCCAGCACGGCCACCAGCGTACGGCCTACGGCCAGGCCAGAACCATTTAGGGTATGCAATAACTCTGGCTTACCATTAGCATTGCGGAAACGTGCTTGCAAACGACGCGCCTGGAAAGCTTCGCAGTTAGAAACGGAAGAGATTTCACGGTAAGTGTTCTGCGCGGGCAACCAGACTTCGAGGTCATAGGTTTTGGCAGCGCCAAAGCCCATATCGCCAGTACATAACGAGACCACACGGTATGGCAACTCCAGCGCTTGCAGAATGGCTTCGGCATGGCCGACCATGTCTTCCAATGCCTGGTAACTAGTCTCAGGATGTACAATCTGCACCATTTCAACTTTATCAAACTGGTGCTGGCGGATCATGCCCTTGGTATCGCGACCATAAGAGCCCGCTTCTGAACGGAAACAAGGCGTGTGGGCAGTCAGTTTAATCGGCAAGGTGTCCAACGCCACGATTTCATCACGCACGGTATTGGTCAGCGTGACTTCAGAAGTTGGAATCAGATAGAGCTTGCTGTCATTGTGTGGTGTGGCGAACAAGTCTTCTTCAAACTTTGGCAATTGGCCGGTGCCAACCAAGGTTTCACGGTTAACCATATACGGCGTATAGCACTCAGTATAACCATGCTTGTCGGTTTGCGTATCCAGCATAAACTGGGCAATCGCACGGTGCAGTTTGGCAATCTGGCCTTTCATCAAGGTAAAGCGTGCGCCTGACAATTTGGCACCCGTATCAAAATCCAGGCCCAATGGCGCACCCACATCGGCATGGTCTTTAACCTCAAAATCAAAGCTGCGCGGAGATCCCCAGCGGCGTACCTCTAAGTTTTGTGTTTCATCCTGGCCGACTGGCACGCTTTCATGTGGCAAGTTAGGCAGATTCAACATCAGCGCCTGCATACTGGCCTGGATTTCATTCAACTGTGCTTCTGCGGCTTTTAGCTCATCCCCTAAACCAGCCACTTCTGCCAAAATGGCACTGGCGTCTTCGCCTTTGGATTTGGCAATGCCAATCTGCTTGGAAGCGGCATTACGCTTGGCTTGCAGATTCTCGGTATTGGTCTGGATGGTTTTGCGTTGCGCTTCCAGAGCTTTGAACTCATCCGCCGGAAACTCGAACTTGCGTGCCTTCAAACGCGCGACTACCGTATCCAGATCATTTCTAAGTTGTTGAATATCTAACATTATTTTTTCGCTTTGCTATGTAAGTATTGCTGGTCTAACTCTTTAAGGTGATTCAGCTTTTCGCCTATTTTACCTTCCAATCCACGTGGTGTGGGCTGGTAAAACTGTTGCGGTTGCAAATCATCCGGGAAGTATTGTTCACCCGCGGCATAGGCGCCAGGCTCATTATGGGCATAACGGTATTCCTTACCGTAATCGAGCGCTTTCATGAGTTTGGTTGGCGCATTTCTTAAATGCAAAGGCACCATACGGGATTTATCCTGTGCGACAAACGCTTTGGCCTGGTTATAAGCCATATACCCGGCATTACTCTTGGCTGCTACCGCCAGGTAAATCACGGCTTGTGCCAGTGCCAGCTCGCCTTCAGGACTGCCCAAACGCTCGAAAGTCAACGCTGCATCATTGGCAATCTGCATGGCACGCGGATCAGCCAGGCCGATGTCTTCCCAGGCCATGCGGATAATTCTGCGGGCAAGATACAATGGGTCTGCGCCGCCATCCAGCATGCGCATGAGCCAGTATAACGCAGCATCCGGATTGGATCCGCGCACCGATTTATGCAAGGCAGAAATCTGGTCATAAAACGCCTCACCACCTTTATCAAAGCGGCGCATCTTGCTTGCCATGGTTGACTGCAAAAAGGACTCATCAATCTCAGTCACCTTGGCGGCCACTGCCCCATTGAACAAGCCTTCAGCAAAGTTAAGCAAGCGTCTGGCATCGCCATCGGCATAGGCTAATACCTGCTCTTTCACCTCATCTGTCAGCGACACGGTAGAGGCCACTTTCAAGCGTGCACGCTCCAATAACTCGGCCAACTCTGCTTCAGTCAAGGCGTTGAGTACAAAGACCTGTGCACGGCTTAATAACGCGCTATTCACCTCAAATGACGGATTTTCAGTCGTCGCGCCAATAAAGGTGATCAAGCCACTTTCGACAAATGGCAAAAAGGCATCCTGCTGGCCTTTGTTAAAGCGGTGCACTTCATCGACAAACAATATGGTATTGCGGCCAGTTTGCTGCAAGGTAAGTTCTGCACGTTCGACGGCTTCACGGATATCTTTAATGCCGGACAACACCGCTGACAATGGTACAAATTCAGCATCAGCCGTTTGTGCAATCAGGCGCGCAAGTGTGGTTTTGCCGACCCCTGGCGGCCCCCACAAAATCATCGAAGGCAATTTGCCCGACTCAAATGCACGGCGCAGAGGCTTACCTTCACCAAGCAAATGCGTTTGCCCGACCACCTCATCAAGCGTTTTCGGGCGGAGCTGCTCTGCTAGCGGCACAGAGGAAGGTGTTTGTGGCTCAAACAGGGAGGACATGACGAATGATGCGTAGCGATTATTCGCCTACCACATCCACCCCTTTGGGAATGGCGAACAGGAACTGGTTGGTGCTCAGGCTAGGATTCACTTCTACATTGGAAAATACAATATGGGTGCTCTGGCCAAACGCATCCACCAGGCGCATTTCGGCCAGCTTGCTATGGTCAAATGAGATAATGACGACCTGGAAACCACTATCCTTTTGCTTGGGCTTGGCTTGCACGCGCTGCATGCCTTCAAAGTCCAGCAGTCGTGTGAGACGGAAGGTTTCTTCAACATTCGGCCCCCCTGCCAGCAAGGCGGCTGGGCTGGTGCCTAGCACTTTGTCTACGGTGCGTACGGTCACTTGCTGTAAATCGACATCAAACAGGAATACCTGCTTGCCATCGCTGATGATTTGCTGCTCATAAGGTTTTTGATAATCCCAGCGAAATTTATTCGGGCGCTGCAACAGCATGGTGCCATTGACCTCTTGCAGCTTGCGCCCTTTCTGGTCAAACACGGTTTGCTTGAAGTTGGCACGCATGGCCTGTGTGCTTTGGTAGAACTGTTTTAAATCATCCACGCCATCGGCAAATGCCGTTGAAATGACACACAGACTGCATACTGCGAGCAGCACTTTATTCAATACTTTACTCATGGTCTCCTCCGGCTTTCACTAATACCTCACGGTTGCCATTACTTTGCATGGCAGAGACCAGTCCGGCACGTTCCATATCTTCAATTAATCGGGCTGCGCGGTTGTAACCAATGCGCAATTGACGCTGTACCGATGAAATCGAGGCCCGGCGTGTTTTCAACACAATGGCTACTGCTTCGTCATAGAGTGGATCTTTCTCACCACCAGCATCGTCGCCACCCATTACACCATCCAGGTCGCCGCCTTCGGTCTCATTGGTGAGAATGCCTTCAATATAGTTTGGTTCGCCCTGCGCCTTGAGGAAGTTCACCACATTATGCACTTCGCCATCGCTGACAAAGGCACCATGGATACGTTGTGGGTAACCGCTGCCAGGTGGCAAGTAGAGCATATCGCCCTGCCCCAGCAAGGTTTCGGCCCCCATCTGATCCAGGATAGTACGCGAGTCAATCTTGCTCGATACCTGGAAGGCCACACGGGTAGGCACGTTGGCTTTAATCAGGCCGGTAATCACATCTACAGAAGGCCGTTGTGTCGCCAGTACCAGGTGGATACCTGAGGCACGCGCTTTTTGTGCCAGACGGGCAATCAACTCCTCCACCTTCTTACCGACGACCATCATGAGGTCAGCCAATTCATCGATCACAACGACGATCAATGGCATTTCGTCCAGTGGTTCCGGTTCATCCGGTGTCAGGCTGAATGGATGCGGAATGGATTGGCCTTGCTTTTTCGCGTCCTGAATTTTCTGGTTATAGCCTGCCAGGTTACGTACACCCAAAGTAGACATGAGCTTGTAACGGCGTTCCATCTCGGCCACACACCAGTTCAATGCATTCGCCGCCTGACGCATATCGGTCACTACAGGGGCCAGCAGATGCGGAATGCCTTCATAGACGGACAACTCCAGCATTTTTGGGTCAATCAGGATCATGCGTACACGACTGGCTTCGGATTTATACAGCAAGCTCAGAATCAAGGCGTTAATCGCGACTGATTTACCGGAACCAGTGGTACCCGCCACCAGTACGTGCGGCATTTTTGCCAGGTCAGCCACAATCGGCTTACCGGCAATGTCTTTCCCCATGGCAATCGCCAGCGGGGAGTTCAAGTCGGCATAGGCCTGGCTACCCATAATTTCAGACAAGGATACGATTTGACGTTTAGGATTGGGGATCTCCAGGCCCATGTAGCTTTTGCCGGGAATGGTTTCGACCACGCGCACACTGATCACGGACAAGGCACGTGCCAAATCTTTGGCCAGGTTGGTGATCTGGCTGCCTTTGACGCCGGGTGCCGGATCCAGCTCATAACGCGTAATGACCGGACCTGGCTGCGCCACGACCACTTTAACCTCAATGCCGAAATCCATCAGTTTGCGCTCGATCAGGCGCGAGGTGAAGTCCAAGGTCTCTGCCGATTGCAACTCTACAGACTGGTTAGGCGCATCCAGCAGATGCAGGGCCGGCAACCCTTCCTGAGCGATAGTCTCGAACAGTACCGCCTGTTTCTCCTTGATCACGCGTTCACTTGGCTCTATCACCACTTCGGGCACGGTGATCTCTACCGGCTTGCGGTCTTCAATACGTTTACGCTCAGCTTCTACAAACTCTTCACGTGCCTGCAAGGCCTGACGCCCCACTTTGCGGTCCTGGCTATCCTGGTACTTGAGCAAGCTCCACTGGTAAAACTGGATCACCCACTCGCCCAGTTTCTCACTCATGGAAATCAAAGACCAGCCCGTAAACAGGCTGAAGGCCGTAGCAAACAATACCAATAACAGCATGGTTGAGCCGGCAAAGCCAAACATATTACGCAGCAAATGATCTATGCCACTACCAATGACACCGCCCTGCTTGAGCGGAAAGTCAGCCGGGAAACTGACCAGATGCCCAGACTCCAGCGCAGCAGAGGCCAGCAACATGAGCGCAAAGCCGACGCCGTTCAACCACCATTCGTTTTTTTCGCCAGTTTCCAGGTGCAAACGCTGGTACATCAACCAGACAAAGAAAAAAGCCAGCACCACAAACCACCAGGAGGAAAAACCAAACAGTGATAGCAGGATATCCGTTACCCATGCGCCAACGGCTCCCCCAGCATTATGGATGGTGTCACTTTCACCAACTGCATGGGTCCAGCCAGGATCTTCATGTGAATAAGTGGCCAGAATCACAGCCAGAAACACGCCGAACGCGGCCAGGGCAATCCATGCGACTTCACGCACCAGCTTGGCATCCCGCAGCTGCTTTTCGGTCGAAACTTTTTCAAGCCGGACGTTAGCAACTTTTTTCTTATTAAAAAACAATATGTTGTCTCTTTCTTTGCAAGAGTGAACTTAAATGATTATAACAAAATCAAATTGCAGACTGTCATTCTAGCTTTTAAAATACATTCCACGACAATAAGGAGACATCCATGGACATTGGTATCAACAACGAAGACCGTCAGCAGATTGCAGAGGGCTTATCAAAATTACTGGCAGATACGTACACTCTGTATCTGAAAACACATTACTTTCACTGGAATGTGACCGGGCCGATGTTCAACACCTTGCACCTGATGTTTGAAACACAGTACACCGAGCTGGCATTAGCGGTAGACCTGGTGGCTGAACGTATCCGCTCATTGGGCGTATATGCACCTGGGACCTATGCGCAGTTCTCCAAACTGACGTCGATTGATGAAACGGTCGATGTGCCCAAGGCGAATGACATGATCCGCGAGCTGGTTGCTGGTCATGAAGCCGTTTGCCGTACCGCGCGCAGTGTATTCCCAGCCGCTGAAAAAGCCTCAGATGAAGCCACTTCTGATTTACTGACACAACGTCTGCAGTTGCACGAGAAAACGGCATGGATGCTGCGCAGCTTGTTGGAATAATGCTCTAGCACTTTTCTTCAGGATGGGCATTTAAATATAGATTGCCCATCCCCATCTATATAAAAATAATTCACCATATTGGAAATCTCATCATGGCAACAAAACATGCCCGTTTAATGATTCTTGGCTCTGGTCCTGCGGGTTACACTGCAGCGGTCTACGCAGCGCGAGCTAACCTTAATCCGGTGTTAATTACCGGCCTGGCTCAGGGCGGCCAGCTGATGACCACCACCGAAGTCGATAACTGGCCAGCCGATGCCAATGGTGTGATGGGGCCAGAGCTCATGGCACGCTTTCAGCAACATGCTGAGCGCTTTAACACCGAGATGATTTTTGATCATATCCACACCACACATCTGAAAGAAAAACCGATCCGCCTGGTGGGAGATAACGGTGAATATACGTGCGATGCCTTGATCATTGCTACCGGCGCGTCGGCCAAATATCTGGGCTTACCTAGTGAGGAAGCCTTTGCAGGTAAAGGCGTCTCGGCCTGTGCCACCTGTGACGGTTTTTTCTACCGCAACCAGGAAGTCGCTGTCATTGGCGGCGGCAATACGGCTGTGGAAGAAGCGCTGTACCTGGCCAACATTGCCAGCAAGGTCACCCTGGTACACCGCCGCGACAAATTCAAGGCGGAAGCCATCCTGGTTGATAAATTGATGGACCGTGTGAAAGAAGGCAAAATTGTTCTGGAAACGTTCCATACGCTGGATGAAGTATTGGGTGACAATACCGGTGTGACTGGCATGCGCGTGAAAGATGTTAATTCCGGCAACACCAAGGATATTGCGCTTAAAGGCGTATTTATTGCGATTGGTCACCAGCCGAATACCCAAATTTTTGAAGGCCAGCTGGAAATGGAAGGCGGCTATATCGTGACGCAAACCGGTCGCCAGGGTAACTTCACCGCCACCAATATTCCTGGTGTGTTTGCTGCCGGCGACGTACAAGACCATATTTACCGCCAGGCCGTGACTAGTGCAGGTACAGGTTGCATGGCTGCATTGGATGCGGAGCGCTATTTGACCAGCCTGGAATAAATCCACGTAGCTAAGAAATGAAGAAGCGCACCCCGGTGCGCTTTTTTTATTTTAGAATGAATATATGCCACAAGAACACCCGGACCAAGACGAAAATGATATTTCACTGTTACATGAAGCAGTGAAAGGTGCGCGTCCGGTAAAAACCAATCGCATTTCACATGCGCCAAAAAAGCCGAAACCCATTCCAAGGCAGTTGATCCGAGATGAGCAACAAGCCTTAGTTGATTCACTTAGTGACGACTACATCCCGGCCCACGAACTCGAAAGCGGCGAAGAGTTGCTGTATTTGCGTGAAGGCCAGTCGCCCATGGTATTAAGCAAGTTACGGCGCGGACACTGGGTCGTGCAAGCGCATATCGATTTGCATGGTCTGATCAGCGACGAGGCAAGATTGTATGTGTCTGAATTTATTGCTGATTGCAAAAAGCGCGGCTTGCGCTGTGTACGGATTGTGCACGGCAAAGGCTTGGGTTCGCGCAATAAAGAACCTGTACTCAAGCACAAATTGCGTAACTGGCTGATGCAAAAGGATGAAGTGATTGCCTATGCCCAGGCCCGTGCCAATGATGGCGGTAGTGGCGCAGTGATCGTGCTTCTGAAAGCATGAATAAAAACGCGATGCAGGAGACTGCATCGCGTTCGCCGTT
>DATMSK010000014.1:0-8321 GCA_035565395.1 Methylophilus sp.
GCCCCAAGTTTCCGGTATGCAAATGACCATTGCGGATATTCGCCAGCGGGCCTTGCAAAATAATTTGCAACTTAAGGTGGCAAAGATGGATCCTGAGCTTGCCAAACAGTCATTGCGTGAAGAGCAAGCCAAGTTTGACCAGGTGATCTTTGCCTATGCCAAGTATGCGGAAAAAGATACACCGGCCATGTCGGGTGATAAGGTAGTGATCAAATCGGACAATCCGCTACTCGATGGTGAATTGGCCAAGTTGAATCTAGATGCCCAGAAAAAGGAGTTTTGGGATATTGAGGCCGGCGTAAAAGTGCCATTGCGTACTGGTGGCACGGTGACGCTGAGTGCGCCGCTAGAGAACCGACAGAGCCTGGGTAAATTTGCCAGTGACCAGTACCGTAGTGCTTTGCGTTTTTCATTCAGCCAGCCTTTACTGCGTAATGCGGGGCAGCAGGTCAATGAAGCCAGCATCCGTGTTGCAGAACTCGATCGTGACAGTGTACAACTGAAAACCAGGTTGCAGGCCATACGGATTGTTGCGACGGTGGACAAAGCTTATTGGGAGCTCTACGAAGCTTGGGCTGCATTAGACGTTCGGAAAAACCAGTTTGAATATGCCAGCCAAAACCTGGAGATGGTGAAACGCCGTGTACAGGAAGGCTTAACGGCTGCTGTGGAAGTGAATCGTGCGCAAATTGGGGTGGCTGACCGGATGGAGGCGCTAATTGTCGCTGAAACCAATCTCAAGCTGGCGCAGCGGCAATTACAATTTTTGCTGAATGATTTGCCTGATGACCAGGAGAGGCAATCTCCCTGGGTACCAACAACGGTACCCAGTCTGGTCAAGTTTGAATTTGACCGCGCGCACCTGATCCGTGATGCACTCGATAGCCGTATCGAATTGCTTGAACAAGAACTCAAGCTAAGCGCTGACCTGATCCAGATTGATTATCTGCAAAACCAGACCTTGCCTTTGTTTACACTGGATTATCAATATGGTGCGTTGTCTGGATCTGGTGGTCGATTTGGCGATATCGGGCAAGATTTGTTTGATGGCCGTTACCGTGACTGGTCGGTCGGTTTAAAGTTTGAGATGCCAGTCAGCAATGAGGCTCGTAAAGCCAAACTGGATCGCGCGATTGCCCAGCGTATGCAGCGATTGACCACTAAAACGTTGCAAAGCCTGACCGTCAAACGCGAAATTCATGATGCCCTGGATAAGGTGGAGCAAAACTGGCAACGCATTATTGCAGCCCGTCAGCAGGTGCTGGTGGCGGGCATTAACTACGAGGCTGAGCTCAAGCAGTTTAATGAAGGTCTGCGCACCATGACGGAGGTGCTGGAAACATTGACCCGGTTGGGCGAGGCGCAACTCAAGGAAATTCGTGCGATCAGTGACTATCAGGTGTCACTGGTGGATATGGCGTATGCGACCGGGACCGTGTTGGGACACGGACAGATCAGCTTGCAATAGGCGTTATTCGTTGACTACTTTGCCAGGAAACAGCACGTCTGATAACTGCTGTAAGTTCATGCGTTGAATCCCTGACTTTTCCCCGTTTTTACGTGGGGCCGTGCGAATATCGTCGGCTTCAAACACACTGATGCGCTGTGTTCCGAAACGGGTTTCTACCAGCAACACTGGCACCCGTTTGCGCACCATATCATGCTTCTGTTTGCCCGGTCGATCAGACATTCTGAACTGTTGTTCGTCTAGCCGGTAAGGAACATTCTGGTTAAGCAGGTAAATTTCTAGTTCTTTGGCACTTTCAGCAAACACGTGAATGTCCGTGTCTGCATAAGGGCCAGCTGTGCCTTCAAGCACAGAGCCGATTAAATGCGGATTAAACTTTTTGAGTAGCTGCATAGTATGCAAGGCAGCATGGCGCAAATCGAGTAAATGTGCGGCATCGGTCTCGTCGGCATACAAGGCATGATATTCGCGCAAGGCGCTATCAATTTCACCATTGGTTGGTAGAGGGGCGTCCTGATGTATGCCCAGTAATTTGACCGCCTTGCGTTTGGCACGCCCATAGTCACTGATGCCTTCTTCAAACATCAGGCGCGCTGCGGATTGTGCAATTTCTTGCCGCAGGTCAGTTGGAAAATCGTCAAACATACCTTGGGCCTTTGCAATAAAGTATCTAGTTAGGGCTTAGCAATTTTGCGGCCGGATTTGAGGGCAGCTTCCTGTCATCGTTACTGCCTCCGCTATGTTCGCCAATCAGTCTTTCCAGGAAAGATGGCTCATTGTCTTCGGGCGGCTGCTCACCTTCTGGGTCAAACAGGCCGGGCAGGTTTTCTGGTGTCGATTGAGGCAGGTGTTCTTCGTAAAAATACTCGTAGATGCCCGGATCATCTTCACCGACTTGCGCGCCGGTATAGGCGTCTACTTTTAGTTGTACGATGCCATCAGGCACTTTGTACTGGTAGACAGGCAGCCCAGGAAGGGTTTGCTGCATATAACTAATCCAGATCGGTAAAGCAGCACGGCCACCGGTTTCACCGCGTCCCAGGTTGTGCGGATTGTCATAACCGACCCAGGCGACCGCGACTTCTTTTGGGTGATAGCCGGCAAACCAGGCATCAAACTGGTCGTTTGTGGTACCGGTTTTGCCTGCAATGTCAGGGCGTCGCAGCGACAATGCCGCCCTAGCCGTGCCATCACGCACAACATCTTGCAGCATGGAGGTAATGATGAAGGCATTCCGTGGGTCAATGACGCGCGCTTGCGACACATGTTTGCCCGCCTGCACAGCTTGAATCACCTTGCCGCGGCTATCGATGATCTTTTCAATCAGGTAGGGGTGTACCTGGTAGCCGCTATTGGCAAAGGTTGCATAGGCCGCTGCCATTTGCCAGACAGAGGTTGAGCCAGCACCCAGTGCCGTTGACAGATAGGCCGGGTGGTCTTTGGGAGCGAAGCCGAACTTGCGGATATAGTCCTGCGCATAGCGTGCGCCGATGGCGTTCATCAAACGGATAGAAATCGTATTTTTTGACTGTGCCAGCGCTTCACGCAAACGCATCGGGCCTGCATATTTTTCATCGTAGTTACGCGGTTCCCAGCTGCTGTTGCTGCCGGTTTCGGTCGAGGTAAAGCTGATAGGCGCATCTTCGAACACGCTGGCCGGGCTGTAGCCTTTTTCGAGCGCAGCAGAGTAAATAAATGGTTTGAAGCTTGACCCAGGCTGGCGGCGGCCCTGGGTGACATGGTTATATTTATTGCGCTGGAAGCTAAACCCACCAATCAAAGCCTGTACTTGTCCGGTCTCTGGATTGAGCGCCATGAAGCCGCTTTCAACTTCTGGTAATTGCACCACCAGCCAGTTGTCATTCTGCTGGTAAACACGGATAACAGCACCAGGTACCAATGATAAAGGGGTGCGTTTGGCTGGTGGCATATGGTTTTTCACTAGCAATAACGATTTGTCCTTTAAAGTCAGCACCGTACCGCGTTTGGTGACCAAAGTGAGCAGGTTGGGCTCAACCTTGGTGACCAAGGCGGGCACAAATTGATTGTAGGTGACAAAATCGCGTAACAATTCAGCCGCTTCACTGGCCTTCAATTTACCCGCTGGCAAGGAAATGATTTGTTCGGCACCACGGAAACCGTGCCTCAATTCAAAGTTGATAATGCCCTGAATGACAGCGTTATTGGCTGCTGCCTGATGTTTGTTGTTGATGGTGGTGTAAACACGCAGGCCACTGGTATAAGCCTTCTCACCATAACGCTTATACAGGCTTGCCCTGACAATTTCTGTAACATACTCACTGCCCAGTACTTGAATTTGCCGCCTGGATGACTGGAATTTTAATGGCGTATTCATCGCCTGTTCTAGCTCCTGTGTCGAGATCAGTCCATAGCGATGCATATCGCGTAGTACCTCGTGCTGGCGCCTGATGGCATAGTCAGGATGGATATACGGATCGTATTTGCTCGGCGCTTTGGGCAGACCAGCCAGCAGGGCGGCTTCTGCCAGGTTGAGTTGCTTTAAGTCTTTATCAAAATACGTCTTGGAGGCTGTTGCAAAGCCATAAGCGCGCTCACCCAGGTAAATCTGGTTGAGGTAAAGCTCCAGAATTTTGTCTTTGCTGATAGCATTTTCAATCTTGATAGCCAGCATGGCCTCTTTGATCTTGGTCCAGATATTACGCGGTGCATCGGGGCCACTAAAAAAGTTTTTGGCAACCTGCATGGTGATCGTACTAGCACCTTCATGGCCTCGCCCGGTGAGGTTGTTGCGGATGGCGCGCAGGATGCCTGTCGTATCAATACCGTTATGTTGGTAAAAACGGCGGTCTTCAATCGCCAGGATGGCGTCTTTCATGACCTTGGGTGTTTGCTCAATCGGGACAAAGGCGCGGCGTTCCTGGCCAAACTCGGCAATCAGGCCGCCTTGGGCATCATAAATGCGCAACGGCAATTTCGGGTGGTAGTCCGTGAGTGCGTCCAGTGACGGCAATGATGGGTAGAGAATACTGATCACTAACACCAGCAGGGCGGCGGCGATCAGGCTGCCGGTAATGGATAGGAAAAGAAGGGACTGCAACCAGTTTCTTGAATTCATGCTTCTTGCTGCCATCGTGAGAATTACCTATGAATTGTAATCTTTTTTTGCTGATTCATTGGCAGTTAATTATGGAATCATGCAAATAATCAGCATTCTTCTGGCTGTTATCTGGCTTGGGAAATTGCATGCAAGGCATGAAGCGCGTGAGTTGGCATGGTTGATGCATGCACCCACGGGGATTTAAATAATTCAAAAAGGGCAATACCGTTGAGTCTGGGCTTTTTACAACGCAAAAAAACCAGTTTTATTGGTGTAGATGTCAGTGCAACCGCCGTTAAGATGGTGGAGTTGAGCGCTGTCGGTAAGCAACAGTTCCGTCTGGATGGCTATGCCAATGTGACCCTGCCCAAAGGGGTCATCAGCGATGGCAATATCAATGACCTGACGCAGGTGGCCGAGACGCTCCGTTCTGCCTGGCGTTTGCTGGGAACGCGCGCGCGTCATGCGGTGCTCGCATTGCCAACGGCTGCCGTCATTTCCAAGCGCGTGATTATGCCGGCCGGTATGAGCGAAGAAGATTTAGAGTTGCAGGTGGAATCTGAAGCCAATCAGTATATTCCGTTTCCGCTCGAAGAAATGAACCTTGACTTTCAGGTGTTGGGACCCATGAGTAAAAATGCCGAAGAAGTGGAAGTGCTGATTGTGGCGGCCAAAAAGGAAAAGATTGACGATCGCGTGGCCGTTGCAGAGGAAGCGGGACTAAAAGTCAGCATCATGGATGTAGAAGCCTACGCGACAGAGACTGCCTATCGACAAATCCTCAAACAGTTACCGCAACACAGTAAAAAAACGATCACCATGATTCTCGATATTGGCGCACATGTCACGCATGTGAATGTCATGGTTGGTACCCATTCAGTCTATGCCCGTGAGCAAGCGTTCGGTGGTGCGATGTTATCACAGGAAATCCAGCGCCGTTTCGGCCTTTCGCCAGAGGAAAGTGAAATTGCCAAGCGTCAGGGTGGCTTGCCAGAATCCTATGAGCAGGAGGTTTTACAACCTTTCTTGCAAAACCTGGCGGGCGAGGCTGCACGAGCTGTCTCTTTCTTTACCAACTCCACCCAATACAACAAGGTCGATCATCTGCTGCTGGCCGGTGGCGTCTCCGCAACTGAGGGTTTGGCTGCCCTCATCGAACAAAAAACCGGTGTGAATACCCTGGTCGCCAATGCCTTCCAGGGCATGGTGCTGGCCAACAAAATCAAACCTTCCCAGCTGGCAACCGATGCGCCAGCACTGATGATTGCCTGTGGTTTGGCGTTGCGGGGGGTGAATGCATGATTAAAGTCAACCTGTTGCCGCATCGGCAAATCAGGCGTGCCGAACGCCAGCGCGAGTTCGGCCTCATGGCTTCATTGGTGGCCGTTGCGGCGGCAGCCATCCTGTTCGTGAGCTGGAGCTATATCCACAACAAAATTCAGGCCCAACAGGCGCGTAACCAGCGATTGCAGGATGAAATGCTACGCCTGGACAAAGAGATTGCTGTGATTGGTACTTTGAAAGAGCAAATTAAACATGTACTTGAGCGTAAACAGATTGTGGAAGGTTTGCAGAGCGACCGTAACCAGGCGGTGTTGATTTTGGATGAGCTGGCCAGACAGCTACCAGAAGGAGCCTTTCTCAAAAGCGTCAAGCAACTGGGAGACGAGATTGAGCTCAAGGGAGTGGCGGATACCAATGCCCGTATTGCGACGCTGGTACATAACCTCAGTGACTCTCCTATTATGCACAGTCCTAACCTGGTTGAAATCAAGGCGAACACCAATGCGCTGGGCGTTAAAGAATATGAGTTTGTATTACGGGTGTCATTGAAGCGTGAAGTCGCTCAAGAAGGCGCCGACAAGCAGAAGCCCATGCCAGCCAAAGGATAACCAAGCATGCAACTTTCTGATTTTAATAATATTGATCTAAAAACGGCCGGTAATCTACCGATGCCAATGAAAGCGGTATTGCTGTCTATCCTGGCAGCAGCATTGCTGGTGCTGGGCTATGTGTTCCTGTTGAGCCCCAACCTCAAGGAGTTGAAGGCTGAAAAGGAAAAGGAGCAAGGCTTGCGGGATGAATACATGGCTAAAAAAATTCAAGCCGTGAAGATCAAGGCATATGAGCAACAGGTGGTGGAGATTCAACGTACCTTTGGTACTTTGCTCAAGCAGCTGCCAGATAAAGCCGAGATGGATCGCTTGCTGACCGATATTAACCAGGCGGGATTGAGTCAGGGCCTTTCGTTTGAAGGCTTTGTGCCTATGCCGGAAGTATTCGCCGAGTTCTACGCTGAAAAGCCCATCAATATTAAAGTGCTGGGCCACTATCATGAGCTGGGCGCATTTGTGACTGAGGTCGCCAAACTATCCCGTATTGTGACCCTACACAATCTGCAAATCCAGGCTGCCGGTAAAGATGACAAGCAGCCGCACAAGGACATGCTGGTCATGGAGGCTGTCGCAAAAACCTACCGTTACCTGGATGCGGATGAAGTGGCTGCACGCAAAGCACAAGAGAGCAAGGCGGGGAAAAAATGATGCGTAAACAGACCTTGTCTTCCTTCATTCCGGTACTGCTTCTGGCAGCCTGTGGGGCATCACAGGATGATGATCTGACCAAGTTTATGCAGGATGCAGATCAAACGCTGGTTGCTCCGGTAGAACCCTTGCCGGAAGTGCAGGGCTTTTCTCCCAAGCAATATAACGCTGATGGTGTGTTGCACGACCCGTTTGTGCCCCGCAAGGCGGCAGTACAAAACACTCACCAGCCTGACTTAAATCGCCCCAAGGAGCCATTGGAGGCATATCCACTGGAAAACCTTAAGTTTGTAGGGGTTCTGAGCAAAAAGAACAGCATGTTTGCCACCATACAAACACCAGACAACATGGTGTACCAGGTCAGACCTGGTTCACATTTGGGTGAAAAATTTGGGGTGGTCACTGAACTGGCAGAAAACCGCCATAGCTTGAAATACGAATTAAAAGTAAAAGAGACGATACAAGACCCCGTCAGTGGTGAGTGGTCTCAGCAAATGACAACATTGGAATTGCAGGAACATCAATGATGAAAAAATTAACATGCCTTGTTGCCCGCGTGGCATTCTTGTCGTCAGTGTTGGCGGCACCCATATGGGGTCTCGCGGCTGAATTGCCAGCCTCAGCCAACCAGTTGCAGGCGGTCGATGTGACGGCGTTGCCCGGTGGCCGGTTGAATGTGCAACTGCAATTGTCCCAGCCATTGGCCTCTGCGCCACTCAGCTTCACCTTGAGCAATCCGCCCAGGATCGTGTTTGATCTGCCCAATGCGGTGAATGCAACCGGCAAGAATGTGTTGCCAGTAAACCAAGGTGTCTTGAAGTCTGTGCAAGTGGCACAGGCGAGTGACCGCAGCCGTGTCGTGTTGAACTTGTCCAAGCCCGTACAGCATCAATTACAGATCCAAGACCAGGCATTACTGGTTGGATTGACACAAGACGGTGCTGATGCGCCAGTTGCAGCTGCGGTAGCTGCCAAACGTTTTGCTGAGCCTGAAGTCGCGGCAGTACATAAAATCCAGAAGATAGATTTTGTGCGCGGCAAAAATGGTGAGGGTCGTATTTTAGTGGATTTGTCTGATAGCCGCGTTGGCGTCAATGTGCGTAATGCTGGTAAAACCGTGGTGGTAGATTTTGCCAACACTGAGCTGCCAGAAGAGCTGCAGCGCCGTTTGAACGTGGTGAATTTCAATACCCCAGTGTTGTATGTGGATGCCTTACGCCATCATCATCAG
>DATMSK010000015.1:0-2265 GCA_035565395.1 Methylophilus sp.
ATGGAATGGTTACGTTTTCTGGATCACAATGTTTGGGAATTTTGCACTATGGTCCAGACTGGCAATCGCGATTTTGCTGGCGGCTTTACGTGCAATTTCCCGGTAGGTTTTTGAAATGGCGCTATCCGGTGCAGCCACTACGGTGGGTTGGCCGCCGTCGGCTTGCATGCGGATATTGATATCCAGCGGTAAGCTACCCAGCAAGTCCACATTGTAATCTTTCGCCATGACTGCGCCACCACCCGCACCAAAAATATGTTCTTCGTGGCCGCAGTTGGAGCAAATGTGGGTGTTCATGTTTTCGACGATGCCGAGAATCGGGATGCCAACTTTCTCAAACATCTTCAAGCCTTTACGCGCGTCAAGCAAGGCAATGTCTTGTGGGGTTGTGACAATAATCGCACCCGTCACAGGAATTTTTTGCGCCAGTGTTAATTGAATATCACCTGTACCCGGTGGCAGGTCAATCACCAAATAATCCAGGTCTTGCCAGCGTGTATCGCGTAACAGTTGTTCTAAAGCGCCAGTCACCATGGGGCCGCGCCAGACCATGGGCGTATCAGTATCCACCAGGAAGCCAATACTCATCGCCTGAATGCCATGCGCACGCATCGGTTCTATGCTTTTGCCATCTGCACTGTCCGGGCGGCCAGAAATGCCGAGCATCTGCGGTTGGCTTGGGCCGTAAATGTCGGCATCCAGCAAGCCTACGGTAGCCCCCTCGGCGGCAAGCGCCAGGGCAAGGTTGACAGAGGTGGTTGATTTGCCGACACCACCTTTACCAGAGGCAACGGCGATCACGTTTTTCACATTCGGCAGCAAATTGACGCCACGTTGCACGCTGTGCGCAACGATGCGGCAACCCACATTGACGGTCGTTTTGCCTATGCCTTCAATACTAGCCAAGGCTTCACTCACTTGCTGGCGGATGGCGTCCAGTTGGGTTTGGGCAGGGTAGCCTAGCACCACATCGAGGCTGACGTCGTTGCCGCTGACCTGAATTTTTTTAATGGATTTGCCACTGATAAAATCTTTACCCGTATTCGGGTCTATGCACAGTTTTAAGGTGCTTTGAATGAGTAATTCGCTGATGGCCATGCCTGAGATTCCTGCCGTAATGCCTGACTAATTAGATGAGGTATTTTACCGCAATGATGTGCGTTCGTCATGTTGCTTCTGGCAGGGAAGGTGAGTCGTGCGCTCAGCAGATTTCTGGTAGTGGTGGTGAAAGGTATCAAAGCAGTGAGACCAGCTCCAGAGGCCGCGTGCTTTAAGGCGGATCGCTTGCCTGTCCAGTGACTGGCAACGCAAGATGGCCTGTTGGAGATCGTGGTGCAGCACGCCGGAAAAGCCTTGTTCGATCACGTCACACGGGCCGGTGACGTTGAAAGCCGCCACGGGCAAGCCATTACACATAGCCTCTATCATCACAATGCCAAAAGTATCAGTGCGCGAAGGGAAGGCAAACACATCATTCTGTGTATACAACTCGGCTAATGCCTGGCCATAGCGGTAACCCAGGAAATGAACACGTGGATATTTTTGCCTTAACTCATTTAAGTAAGGACCATCACCAACGATAGTGATTTCAAATTCGTCCTGGTGCACACACAAGGCATCTAAATTCTTTTCTTTACTCACACGGCCGACATTGAGTACACGTAGTTTGCTAGCGGATGATGTCTCTGGTGATGCACTCATAAGTTGCTCTGACACACCGCGCGACCAGATCACCAGATGATGAAACCCTTGCTTCATTAATGTCTGTCGCATGCTTTCCGTGGTGACAAACGTGGTCAACGCACCGCGATGAAACCAGCGTAAATAAGCATAAGTCCAGCGTGCTGGAATACGCCACATCAGTGCCAGGTATTCGGGGAAACGTGTGTGATAAGCCGTGGTATATGGTTTTTGATGCAGCTTGCACCAGCATCGTGCCACCAGGCCCATCAAGCCTTCAGTCGCGATATGTAGTTGTGTTGGTTGCATGCGATTGAGCGTGCGCCACAGCCTGAAAGGTTGAAGATTGAGTTGTATTTCCGGATAAAACGGCAACGGCATCCAGCGAAACAGGCTGGGATGCAAGACCCTGAAGCGGAGGTTGCGCGACTTTGCGACACGCCGCAGGTTTTTATAAGTGGTCGAAACGCCATTGGTTTGCTGGAAGGTGTCGGTCACAATCAACATTACTATTACGCTCCAAATAGTCTGGTTGAACTATCTTGCCAACGCTGCGTGACGGGTTTGTGAACATGAACATTTAAA
>DATMSK010000016.1:0-4455 GCA_035565395.1 Methylophilus sp.
ATTCTAGCGGCTTTTGCGGGATATAGTCTTGAATATATAACAGATTGCAGCGTTTAACGTCTGTGGCTGTTTTTACTGTGACCAGAAAAATCTGTAAATTCTGCAGTTTTTGTGATTCCAGCGCCGTGGCTTTTAAGTAGCCTATATCATCTTCAAATGCGCAAATAACATAAGTGTCTTGCGCCCGGGGATTCGGTGCCTGGCTGAGGAGAGCCAAATTAAAAATCAGTTCGCTTTTTGTCTCACGTACCTGTTCTGTGCCAGCTTGAGCAATGCCCATGCTAAGCAAAAAAAATAAACTTGTGCGGCAAACTGAAAGCATATTGATCTGACCCCATCAAGTGAGTTGAAGTAATCGTGCGCTGAGGATGGCTTTGGTTCAGTAATTGGGGAGCAAGATCATTTAAATGTTTCTTGCCAGACCCTTAAGAATAGCTGTTTCCTCAATAAGGCATCATACCTTGCGCCATAGAATCTACAATCGGCAAAATTGATAAATTCTGTATCAGTTTGATAAGGTGCTCTGCTGTCTGAAAGCGCAGTAAGTTGCGGTGGGTGATTTTTAGTACTGGCTACGTGCGGTAGCGAGATGTGCTGGAGGTTTTAAGTCAAATGCTACACAAATGCGCTCTGCATCCGCATTGAAGGGAATCGTCCTGTGGAACAGTGAGGATGGAAACAGTACGATGTCGCCTACGTTCGGCTTGATGAAGCGGGTGGGGAAATTGTCATGTAATTGTGGATACTGATCACCGTGAGTACCGTATTCAAAAGCACCTTCTTTCGGATCCGAGGTTTCTGGCATCGCCAGGTAAACGGCACCACTTATCCAGCCGATTTCATGGATATGGGCGTCAAGATGCCCTCCCTTTTGCATTTTGACATACCACGAGCTGGTGAACTCCAGCGTTTCCGGAAAGTGCGTGATCAGTGCACAATCGGCTTGCTTGAATTGTGCGTGGTATTGGCCGAACTCGCGCCTCACAAGTTCTCCCAAGGCTCTGAAGGCCGCTTCAGGCCGCTTGAATAAGTTGCCGGCGGATTGTTTGCCGTTGGTGAGGCGTGCCTGTTTACGCTCAGCGATGTCTGCTTGCGCAATGTTTTCCAGTAACTCCGTTAACAATGCGCTGCCGGGTGCCAGCTCTGGCAGGCTGCGGTGATATACAAATGACAGGCTATCCGGGCAAAATTGGTAAGGATCTGGTTCGCCATGATTGAGGCTGTAATGGGTGGACAGCGTTGCAATAAATGGTGCGGTATGCGGACCTTGATTGAGAATCTCATGACGTAGTTGCTTGAATTCTGCAAACTTCTCTGCGCGGTATAAACAATAAAGTACGCGTGATTGCCAATCATCCAGCTGGGAAGCCTGGAAGTGAGGAATCGCTTCTTCAAAGCGCTTGGCCAGATACAAAAATTCGCCCATGTTGTAATTAGCACCAGGGTGCTGCGGATTGCGTTGCAGGGCTTCTTGATAATATTGCACCGCCTTAGTCATATCGCCCTGGTCGCGCCAGGTTTCGCCCAGGTTGTTGTAAGCATCGGTGTAGTTTGGAAATAGTGCGATCGCGCGCTCATAACTTTGTACGGCTGCCTGCAGCTGTCCTTTATCGCGTAACACCGTGCCCATATTGAAGTGCCCCCGTGCATCCTGTGGCTGGATACGCAAGCCCTGCTGGTAACTGGCTGTGGCTTCGTCCAGTCGGCCCTGTTTCTGTAGCACTGTTCCCAGGTTGCCATGTGCTTCAAAAAATTGCGGATTCAGTGCAATCGCTTTGCGGTAAGCCTGTTCGGCGGCAGGCAGTGCATTTAGCTGCGTTTGTACAATGGCATAGTTAAACCATAGTTCTGCTGCATTTGGGTTCAGCTGCAGGGCTTTTTCATAGGCTTGTGCAGCAGATGCATACTGCTGTGTCTGATCCAGCGCCAGCGCTAACAAATGGTGGAGGATAAACTCTCTGGGATGCTGTACAGCTAATGGTCGGGCACGCTGAATCACGGCTTCAAATTGACCCTGATTCAGTTGTTGAATCAATGTATTAATTTCTTGTGAAAGGGAGGCAGCCATGATGCAAAATTCCAAATATAGTTACAATTTTGTAACAAATATTACAATTTCGCAATGATTGTCTGTGTGGATCGAGTAAACGTGTCGTTGTGAGTACTATTAGTAGGTGGTTGATTGCTGTAGTGCAGGCTTTATTTGAGCGTGATGGGAAAGTTGTTTTAGCAAACGCACGGCAATGTTAGGGTCTTCGAGTAAGAGGTTTTCCATGCACTCGGCGACTATTTCAATCACGGATGCTGTTGGCGAAACCACTATCGCACTCGCCGTTACTGGCTGCGCAGAGAATAGCGAAATGTCGCCGAAAAAGTCGCCATACTGCAAGATGCGTAATGTTTTTTCGCTGCCGTCTGAATCTTGTTGAGTCAAATGCAGCGTGCCGTCGACGACCATGTAGTAATGATGGCCTGCATCCCCTTCTCTAAACACATGTTCACCTTGGATATAGGTTTTGCCGTAGGTTTGCATCAGGGCTTGCAAATAATGCTGTTGATTAGGGATGTCATCAAATAAGCCTTTGAGGAGTAGCACCTCTTTTTGCTTAAGGGTCACCATCAACTCAATGCCAATCAGGAATACCGCAAAATTCAGGTAAAGCCAGCTAATAGACACAAACAAGGCTTTCATGCTGCCAAACACGGCGCCAAAATTCTTGTTCACACTTAAAAATAAACCAAAAGCTGGCCGCATCAGCATCCATACGCTGGCAGTCAATAACGCAGAAAGTAATAAGTGGCGCCAACTCACAGTGAGTGGGCAAAAGGTGCGATAGAAACCGGCAATCAACAGTGTAGTCAAGGCGAGTGATAACAAGGAGCCGAGGTCATTGGTCCATGCAGAGGGTAAGTGGTTGGATAGGAAAACAATAATCGATTCCAGTACAAAGCCTGCGGCAGTGAACAGGAAGAAGACTAGCAATACGCCCAATACAGCCACCACATCGCGAAACTTTTTATGCCAAAACGAAGCAACATCATTGCGGCTTGCGATCAGGTGAAAACTGGAGCGCATGTGCGCAGCCAAAGGCGTAATCGTCCATAGCAAAATCAAAAAGCCAACCACTCCCCAGGCTACTTTGGTACGCGTATTGTTGTAAACCTCAATCATGATGCGCTGGCTAAATTCGGGTAACAGGTTGCTGGTGAGTATAGCCAGCTTCACAATGGCATAATCAGATGAGTACACCAAGTGGCTGATTAAAAAGAAAATCAGCACGATGAGGGGGATCAGTGCAAACAAGGCGTAAAAGGAGAGTGCCGCAGCCAGACCCATCAGTCGGTGTTTTGTGACGCCCTGCCAGGTTGTGTGTATGACAAACCAGGGTGTGCAGTAGCGATAGGCCAGTAGCCGTTCTTTGGCACTTTGCCATTGCTGATATAACGCGTCCCATAATGCAGGTTGCATATGCTGTTTCTACGATATCAATGACTATGGCGTGAGCCGCTTGTATTGCTCAGTGGCACTCAGCAGGGCTTGGCAGGTGCCGGGTTCCATTGCAGAGTGACCAGCATCCGCTACCACGATGAACGTGGCATGAGGCAATGCCTGCGCGAGTTCCCATGCAGTCTGTGGGGGACATACCATGTCATAGCGCCCTTGCACAATCGTCGTGGGAATCGCAGCCAGTCGAGTCGGGGCTGTTTGTAGTAATTGGTCACCATCAATAAAGCATAAATGTTGTATGTAATGGATTTGTACTCGCGCGCGTGCCAATTCGACAGCACCATTTACCTCGCTGCTGTCAGTTTTAGGAATCAGGCTCATGATGCTTGATTCGAAGGCATTCCAGCGGATGGCCGCCGGAATACTGATAGAGGTATCTTCTTGAAACACCTGCTTGGCGTAGTAATCCAGGACATTTTCCCGGTGGCTGGCTGGTACCGGCATCAGTAAAGTCTGCCATGCCTCTGGGAAAAACAGGGCTACTTGTCCAAGAAACCAGTCGATCTCCTGGCGCCTACTTAAGAAAATTCCGCGCAAGGCCAGACTGATGACGGGGGTGGGGTGACTATTGGCGTAGGCTAGGGCGAGCGTGCTGCCCCAGGAGCCACCAAATACATGCCAACGGTCAATCTGTAACTGATGGCGTATGGTCTCAATATCTGCGATCAGGTCTTGAGTGGTATTTTCCTTGATTTCGCCCGCAGGCTGGCTACTGCCACAACCACGCTGATCAAATAGGATAATGCGGTAATGATCAGGATCGAAGAAGCGCCTTTGCCCTGGATTGCATCCACTGCCTGGGCCGCCATGCAAAAAAATGACAGGTACCCCTTCAGGGTTTCCACATTGTTCAACATAGATGGAGTGCTTGGAACTGACCGGAATCAGGGCGTGCTCATAGGGTTGGCATTCGGGATAAAGAGAGGTGGCAGTCATAAAATGTTAAT
>DATMSK010000017.1:0-5100 GCA_035565395.1 Methylophilus sp.
ACTGAATAAACAGTTATACAAACAGGGTTTGAAGCGCATGTTTTTGCATTCCAGTGAAACTCGTATTGCGCATCCATTGACTGGCGAACCTCTACATCTGGTTGCGCCGTTACCTGTAGAGCTAGAACAGTTTTTGCAACAACAACGTCAACTTCAGTTGGTAAAGTAGTAAATACAGCATTTATTGATGTCTCAAAAATAGCATTTAGGAAAGTCACTCAGTGAAACAATTTGATTTAGTAGTTTGGGATTGGGATGGCACGATCGCTGACTCTACCGGCCTGATTTCACAGGCGTTAATGAAGGCTGCCGAGCAGGCCGGGTTGCCCGAACTCAGTGAAACGCGTGCACGCAGTATTATTGGTTTGGGCTTGCGAGAGTCGATAGAAGTACTTTATGGTGATATTCCTGAATTTCAGGCACAGGCGCTCGCTACAAACTACAACCGTAACTATTATGCGAACGAAAATAATATATTACTGTTTGCTGGTATTGCCGAGCTCATTGCCAGCATAGATAAAAAGGGTTGTAAACAGGCAGTGGCAACAGGAAAAGGGCGGCGAGGGTTAAATACGGCTTTGCAACTTTCAGGATTATCCAGGTGTTTCAATGCCACCAAAACGGTGGATGAGTGCTTTTCCAAACCGCATCCACAAATGCTGGATGAACTCATGGATGAACTGGTGACTATGCCTGAGCGTACGCTCATGATAGGCGATTCGCAATATGACATACAAATGGGTAAAAATGCCGGCGTAGTCACAGCTGCCGTCAGTTATGGCTCGCAAACAGCTGACCATTTACAGCAGTATTCCCCGGATTACATGTTTCATGATGTGGCAACATTAAGCGCCTGGTTACTGGAGCAGACATGAGTGATGCTGTGACATTTAACAGTGAAGAGTTGCATGAAAAAGGGGACGGCTTGCGTTTTGCTGTGCCCGTGCTTGGGCCGCATGCGACTGGGTTTGTCGTCCGCTTTGAAGGCAAGCCTTATGCTTATGTGAATCGTTGCGCACATGTACCGGTGGAACTGGACTGGGAACATGGCAAGTTTTTTAATATGACCCAAGACTGGATTATCTGCGCTACACATGGGGCCATGTATTCGCCACAAACCGGGCATTGCGTCATGGGGCCATGCCAGGGGAAGAGCTTGTCATCAATTCCAGTGACAGAGGAAGACGGTGTCATCATGGTCCATCTGGATCAGTTTTAAGGCGATATACCGGTTAAAAATAGAGCGTTAGTAACCCGATAAAATTGTTAGAATAACCAAAACTATTGACGAAAGTTGAATTATGCAAGAAGAACATCAGCAGCCATCTGATTCAAAATCCAGCTCACAACCGCCTGATTGGGCAGTGCATACTCTAGAGAAAATTGCCTTAGCTGGATTACAGGAACAAAAAACGGCCAGACGCTGGGCGGTTTTTTTTAAATCCTTGAGTTTTATTTTCCTGCTCCTCTTGCTGCTGATGGTGCTGGGGGTTATCGGGCAGAACAAAAATGCGTCTACCGCGCATACGGCCTTGATTGATATTGCAGGTGTGATTGAGCCTGGCGGCCAGGTGAATGCCGATGCCGTGATCAGCAGCCTAAACGATGCCTATGATAGCAAAGGTACCAAAGGCATCATCTTGCGTATTAATAGCCCTGGTGGCAGCCCTGTGCAAGCCGGGATTATCAATGATGAAATTCACCGCCAACGCAAACTGCATCCCGAGATCCCGGTCTACGCCGTGGTCGAAGATATTTGTGCTTCCGGCGGATATTATATTGCCGTTGCTGCTGACAAGATTTTTGTCGACAAAGCCAGTATCGTTGGTTCTATCGGGGTGTTAATGGATGGTTATGGATTCACTGAGCTCATGAAGAAGGTCGGCGTTGAACGTCGTTTGCTTACAGCAGGTTCCAATAAAGGCATGCTGGATCCATTCTTGCCAGTTAATCCTAAGCAACAAGCATTTGCACAAAGTATGTTGGACCAGATTCACCAGCAATTTATCACGGTCGTGCGGGAGGGCAGGGGTGCGCGTCTGAAAGAAAATGAAGAAACCTTTAGCGGTTTGTTCTGGAATGGTGAAGAAAGTATCAAGTTGGGTCTGGCAGATGCTCAAGGGAGTGCCGAATATGTCGCACGCGAAGTCATTAAGCAGGCGGATATTGTTGATTTTACTTATCAGGATACCGTTGTTGACCGCTTCGCAAAAAAATTGGGCGCCAGTATGGCACAAGAGTTGGGCTTGAATGCGAAAGGCTTAATGCCATCCTTAAGGTAGTAGAAAAGCGCAATAGAAAAAGGGGCAGTCATGCCCCTTTTTTATTTAGTGTGTTATCAGTTATTTTTTAGTTTTATTCTGCTCGTTACGCTGCTTCATTTTGGCGCGCATCTCGTTCTTACGACGACGCATGGTCACCAGGCCTTCGCCTTTTTTGCGCTCTTCTTCTTTATCGAACGGGTTCTCGCCTTGATGGTATTGCACGCGTAACGGTGTGCCTACCAGCTGGAAGGCTTTGCGGAAAATGCCTTCGAGATAACGAGTATAGCTCGCTTTGACGCCATCGATATGGTTACCATGTACCACCACAATTGGCGGATTGGTGCCGCCCTGATGTGCATAGCGCAGTTTGGGGCGGATGCCTTTGCTAATTGGGGGCTGGTGTTGTGTAGTCGCTTCACCTAGGACACGTGTCAGTTGTGGGGTTGCCAATTTGGCCATGGCTGCTTTGAACGCCACGTCTACCGAGCCCAGTAATTCATTCAAACCTTTTTTACGCAAAGCCGAGATGTAGTGGAACTTGGCAAAATCCAGGAATTGCAGTTTGCGGTCAATCTCTCGTTTGATCCACTCGCGTTCATCATCCTGAAGCCCGTCCCATTTGTTGATGGCGACCACTAATGCGCGGCCAGCGTCGACAATGTAGGCGGCGACATGCGCATCTTGTTCCGTAATACCTTCTTTGGCATCCACCACCAGAATCGCCACATTAGCATCTTCAATGGCTTGCATGGTCTTGATGACGGAGAACTTTTCTACCGCTTCAAAAACTTTACCGCGCTTGCGTACACCGGCGGTATCAATAATCGTGTATTGCTTGCCATTTTTTTCAAGGGCAATTTCAATCGAGTCACGTGTGGTGCCAGGCTGGTCAAACGCAATCACGCGGTCTTCACCAAGTAAGGCATTCACCAAAGTCGATTTTCCAACATTGGGTCGACCTACGATGGCGATTCTTGGATTGTCTGGATTGACTGGTTCAGAGTTTTCTATTTCTTTGTCGCTGATGGTTTCCAGTGCCAGCTCAATCAGGTCGCGTACACCTTCACCATGAGCAGATGAAATGGACAGCGGTTCGCCCATACCTAGTTCGTGAAAGTCTGCACTGACAATGGCTTTGCGCATGCCTTCTGTCTTGTTTACGGCCAGCAGGACAGGGCGTTGTGCTTTACGCAGGGTCTGCGCAATGGTGAATTCCTGAGGAGTTAATCCTGCGCGGGCATCGACGAGAAAGATAATAACATCGGCTTCGTCAATGGCTAACAAGGTTTGTTTGGCCATTTCCTTCAGGATGCCGGTGTCAGCAGTTGGTTCAAAGCCACCGGTATCAATGACCAGGTATGGCTGGCTTGCTCCCAGGCCGCGGCCGTAGTGGCGGTCGCGGGTCAAGCCGGGCAAATCGGCAACCAGCGCATCACGCGTTTTGGTCAGGCGATTAAATAATGTGGATTTGCCGACATTTGGCCGGCCAACAAGTACGATGGTAGGTAACATTATTTGTATGTGACTGCGTATAGATGGCCGTCACGCGATTGCGCAAAGAACTGATTAGGTTTTGAATCAGCAATCAGTGACATGATGGGTTTGGAACCCAACTGTGTTCGGCCAACAAAACTGCCATCATCCTGGCTGAGTAAATGAATATAGCCTTCCAGGTCACCCACAGCTACGACATTACTCAGGGGGAGTGGCACGGTCAGGTTGCGGTATCCCAGATTGCCCTGACGCCAGAAGGTTTTACCATTATTGGCGTCAAGTGAATAGACTGAGCCTATGGTATGGCTTAAATAGACTTTGTTGTTTTCAGCAGTCAGGCCAACATAACTGGAGATATCACGGTTCCACACGATTTGGCCACGCTGACGGTCAACCGCAGCCACTTTGCCCTGGTAAGCCACAACATAGACCAATGGGCCATCAACGAATGGCAGGCTGGTAATGTCGGCGATACGCTCAATTTCTGTCACGCCTTTAGGCTGGGCAACGGTGGTCTCCCAGACCAGTTTGCCATTGTCGGCGCGGATTGCGATAAGCTTGCCGCCAGGAAAGCCGGCATAGACTGCGCCGCCATCCACGACAATTCCTGCCTGTGTCTTGAGCGACAGTGAAGGGGTCGCGCGCTCATAGGACCATTTGCGGCGGCCATCTGCTGCGTCAATCCCGTAAATATGGTGATCGCTCGTACGTACAATGACCGTGCCATCATAATAGCGGGGCTGACCCTGAATTTCGCTACTCAGGATGGCGCTCCAAAGTTTCTTGCCGTTCACGTTCAGGGCGTACAAATGACCTTTGCTGGTGCCGACCAATACCAGGCCGCCACCCAAACCTGCACCGCTGCTAATGGGTTCGCCAAGTTCGGTTTCCCAAACTGTTTTGCCCGTTTCAGCAGATAGTTGCCTGATGCTGCCTTCGGCATTCACGGCATAAATCAGGTTGTCTGCCAGCACTGGTCTGTAAGTAAAACGTCCAGCTTCGCCCACATCAGTCGACCAGAGCACACGCATTTCATATGAAGACTTGATGTCCTCGAGCTCTACTGGCGGGTTGGCAGGCTCTGCCCCAAAAATACTTTCACTGAGGTTGGTTTTAACATCATTGAAAGCCGTGCATGCAGATAGCCCGCTGCCTAATAAGCATAAGGCGGCGAGCGTGACATGTTTGAGTGATTGTGGCTGATTGCGCAGGGCAGAGAAGCTAAACTTCATATATCGTTACCCTAGGGCATCCAGCTTTTGCTGGGTCAGGTAAAACAGTTTGCCTTCAGGATCCAGACCTAACAAGGCTTTGTTATAAGCCTCTTTGGCTTCTTTTTCCT
>DATMSK010000018.1:0-6014 GCA_035565395.1 Methylophilus sp.
CGATCTCGTCCAGCGAAACTCGCCCTAGCGGCTTGCAAAGAACGCAAGCCACCGCGGAACTCGGACAGCCGCTGGCCGAATACTCCCACGCTGATTGCGCTACTCGGCGCGGCAGATAGGGGCCCGTTAAAACCCACCACGATGAAACGTTCGTTGTGTATGTTAAATTCAGGGCGCTAGATAACTTTTCACTTTAAAGCCGAAATTACTAACCATTTGGTTTTTTCATGGTGATCGAGCGGGGCGCAATGCAAAGAATCGCACTAAAGTGAAAGCGTGTGTTTTTATGGGCCCCTATCTGCCGCGCCGAGTAGCGCAATTGGCGTGGGAGATGTCGGCCAGCGGCTGTCCGAGTTCCGCGGTGGCTTGCGTAGTGTGCAAGCCGCTAGGGCGAGTTTCGTTGGCCGCCCACGTTGATGAGCAACGCAGGAAATAAGCGGAAGCTAGGGTGTCTTGTTCTTTGCCTTCTTTCTTATGGACAAGCATAAGAAAGAACGGTTGCCTAGAGGCGAAAAGAAGCGTTACTCACATAGCAACAGAAGAAAACGGAGATTGCTATCGCTTCTGCGTCAATGCAATAAACGCCGCAATCCACCCGATGGCCGTGGTTGCCACCAGCATTAGTCCACCGACATTAGACAAGTGAAATACCAGCTGGAAATTACTTTGATAGTTATTAGCCAACAACTGCACCGGTTGTCTTAAATTCCATACAATCAAAAACAGCAAGGCCACTGCAATCAGGCCGCCACCCAGCCCATAAGCGCCACCCATGTAAAGAAAAGGACGACGGATAAAGCTGTGCGTTGCACCTATGAGTCGACTGACTTCAATTTCGGCTTCATGCGTCAGCACCTGCATGCGAACGGTGTTGCTGATGACTGTAATCATGGCAATCCCCAGCAGGCTGGCAAAAATCAACGCAATGCGTTTGCCAAGAACCAGCATGGAGTGCAGGCGCTCAATCCAGACACTGTCGATCACCAGCTCGTCAACTTCGCCGCGTTTTTGCAATAGGTCCTGCACCGGTTTGACTGAGGCTGGCTGGGTATCCGTCAGTGTGATAAATAGCGCGTCCGGCAGCGGGTTTTGCGGCAAGTCTGCCAGCAGGTCTTTTTGCAAGAACTGTTGACCCAATTGCTTGATGGCTTCTTCCTTGGTGACGAAGCGGACTTCTTTTACCTGAGGTAAAGCTTCAACATCGTTAATCAGGCGCTGAACAATATTCGCATTGACCGCTGGTTTCAGGAAGGCGCTGATTTGCGCATCCTGTTTGATCGAACGGGACATATCCTGAAGGTTATCCAGCGCGACAAAGAGCAGGCCGGGCAGGGTGACGGTGATGCCGATCACCATGCAGATGGTAATCGTATTCAGCCAGTGCGATTTCAGGCGTTGCAAGACCAGGTCTATGGCCAGTGCGTGTTGGTTAAGCCAGTTTTTCATGCAGCTCTTCTCCTTGTCTGGCTATAACATGGCCGTCTGTGCCGGCATGGTGCTGATGGTTTGCTGGTCAATATGCAAGGTGCGGTAAGCAATGGTGCTGACCTGGGCGACGTCATGCATGGCAATGACGACCGTGACGCCGACATCGTTAAACGCTTTGAGCAGTTGCATGATTTCGAGCGAGGCAGCCTGGTCAAGCCCACCGGTTGGCTCATCTGCAATCACAATCGATGGGCGGCTGACCACGGCTCGTGCAATCGCAAGCCGTTGTTGTTCGCCGCCAGACAAAGTGATAGGCATGGCTTTTTCTTTATTAAGCAGGCCGACTTTATCTAATGCTGCACGCACACGGCGGGCGGCTTCTTCACCAGTAATGCCTTGTATGCTGAGTGGCAGGGCGACATTATCAAAGCTGTTGCGGTCATAAAGTAGTTTATGATCCTGGAATACTAGGCCAAAACGGCGGCGCAGATATGGCACAGCGTTGGGATGCAGCTTGCTAATGTCCTGCTCATTGATCATGATGTGGCCACTGGAGGGGTGTTCTATGCCTGCCATAAGTTTAAGCAGTGTACTTTTGCCAACCCCTGAGTGGCCGGTTACCAGCACAAAATCGCCTTTATCGATCTGAAAACTGACCTGGCGAAACAAATGCGCGCTATTGGGGTAGCGCATGCTGACGTTGTTAAAAGCAATCATAGGCGACTCTATGGTTAGTCATCAATTAAAGCGTCAATAAAATCATTGGCATTAAACGGTCGTAAATCATCAATGCTTTCGCCGACGCCAACAAAGCGTACCGGCGTCTTGCTCGACGATTGCTGGCTCAAGTAGGCAATCGCGGCGATGACGCCGCCTTTGGCCGTGCCGTCCAGCTTGGTTAAGGCCAGGCCTGTGACGCCCAGTGCTTCGTGGAATGCTTTGAGCTGGTTGACGGCATTCTGGCCGGTATTGGCATCCAGTACCAGCAGGATTTCATGCGGTGCGCCTGGCAAAGCTTTATCAATCACACGTTGCACCTTCTTGATTTCGTCCATCAGGTGCAACTGGGTTGGCAGGCGGCCAGCCGTATCGGCAATTACGACATCAATTTTTTTGGCGATGGCTGAATTGACCGCATCATAAATGACGGCGGCGGGATCACCACTCTCGGAGGCGATGACATGCACATCATTACGCTCACCCCATACCTGCAATTGTTCACGTGCGGCAGCGCGGAAAGTATCGCCTGCCGCAATCAGCACGCTGTGGCCTTGTGCCTGCAGGTATTTGGCCAGCTTGCCTATGGTGGTGGTTTTGCCAGCACCGTTCACGCCGACCATCATCATGACATAAGGTTGATGATTGCTGACATCCAATGGTGATTCGAGTGGTCCCAGCAACTCCAGCAAAGTTTCCTTCAATGCCTGTTTGAGGGCAACGGTGTCCTGCAGGTCCTGCTTTTTGACCCGGTTGCGCAGTTGCTCCAGCAGATACTGCGTCGCGTTTATGCCGACATCTGAAGTGAGCAGGATGGTTTCCAGCTCTTCATAAATCTCTTCATTAATTTTGCCACCACCGAACAGGGCACTCAATTGCCCTCCTAACTGTTGGCGTGTTTTGGCCAGACCGTTTTTCAGACGTTCGGTCCAGCTCAGGCTGGCAGACGCTGTAGCAGGGGGTGTGACTGGGTCGGATTTTTTAGCAAAAGGATTAAACATGATGGCTGAAAACTCGGTAATATGGTTATTTTAAGCCGAATCGACGATTCCCGCCACGGCAAGCTTGTGGTGCCAGCGTGCGGATACGGTTGATTCAAGCAGTGGCGAACTTAGTCATTGATGCATCAGTCACACACAAGGTTTCAAATCCAATTCGTTCATTGATCCCTAATAATTGATCTTAAGATAAAAAATGTATCCCATGAAAAAAACGGTTTCCCTGGCTGGGTTACTCGCACTTTGTATGAGCACACATGCGGTGGTGGCGCAGGCCGATATTGAACAAAAAACCTTAAAAAACGGTTTGAAAGTCATCGTACAGGAAGACCACCGTGCACCCGTCGTCGTGTCCCAGGTCTGGTACCGTGCTGGCTCACTGGATGAGGTGAATGGCAAAACCGGCGTTGCACACGTGCTTGAACATATGATGTTCAAAGGGACCAAAAAGGTCCCGGTCGGTATGTTTTCGAGACAAATTGCCGCTGCCGGCGGTAAGGAAAACGCCTTCACGAGCAAAGATTACACGTGCTATTTTCAGCAGCTGGAAAAATCCAGGTTGCCTCTGTCTTTCCAGCTGGAATCAGACCGTATGGCCAATCTGCAAATTACAGATGCCGAGTTTGCCAAGGAAATTGAAGTGGTGAAAGAGGAGCGCCGCTGGCGTACCGAGGATAAGCCACAATCGCGCGTCAATGAACAGTTTGAGTCTTCGGTTTACCGGGCACATCCCTATGGCCGTCCGGTGGTGGGTTTTATGAATGACCTTGAAAACATGACCGCAGACGATGCGCGCGAATGGTACCGCAACTGGTATGCGCCTAATAATGCAACAGTGGTGGTAGTGGGCGACGTCAAGGCGAAGGAGGTATTTGCCCTGGCTGAAAAGACATTTGGTCAATTGAAAGCCAAGCCTTTGCCCGTACGTAAACCACAGGTGGAACCAGCACAAATTGGCGAACGCCGTGCCATGGTCAAGGCGCCTGCCAAGTTGCCTTATTTTGTGATGGGCTTTCATACACCAGTATTGAAAAATGGTGTGGCATATAGCGAGCAGGATTGGGAGCCTTATGCGCTGGAAGTCTTATCCAGCATCCTGAGTGGCAATGACGCTTCCCGCCTGAACCAGAAACTGGTACGTGAGCAGGCAATTGCGCTTGAAATTGATACTGGCTATGACAGCACTAACCGCGGCCAGACTTCAACTTTTGAGGTCGCGGCTTCTCCGAGTGAGGGTGTTTCACAAGAGGATTTGATCAAGGCGATCTGGGCACAGATTGAGGAAGTCAAGAATCACGGGGTAACCGCAGCAGAGTTGCACCGTATCAAGGCGGCAGTGATTGCCGCCGATGTCTATAAACGTGATTCTATGTTTTACCAGGCGATGCAGATCGGACAATTGGAAACCATGCATTACCCGCTGTCGCTGTTGCAGAATAATGCTGCCAGGGTGCAAGCCGTCACCTCGGAGCAGGTGCAGGCCGTTGCCAAAAAATACCTGGTACCAGACCAGATGACGCTGGTCAGCCTGGATCCGCAACCGATAGATCCCAATCAAAAACCTGCGGGTCGGCCGCATCAACACTAAATCATCTCTAATTGCAGTTACCTGGTAGGCAGGTGAATCAAGGAACCACATGAACGTATTTGTTTTATTTAGAACCGTTTTGCTGGCACTGGCATTACAGGCGTATGCCATGAACGTGTTTGCAGCCCTGAATATCCAGCATTGGACCACAGCAGAGGGCAGTGAAGTGTATTTCGTAGAAAATCACTCATTGCCCATGATGGATGTCAGCATTAATTTCCGCGCTGGCAGTGCGTATGACACGCTTGAAACCAGCGGTGCTGCGGCGGTGACGCATCACTTGATGTCGCTCGGCGCAGGTGGGCTGGACGAAGAAACATTGACTAACCAGTTTGCTGATATTGGCGCGGTGTTAGGCGGCAGTTTTGATGCCGATCGCGCCAGCTTCAAAGTGCGCATGCTGACCAGTGAACAACAGGCCGCGCTGGATACCTTTATGCTGGTGTTACACAAGCCGGATTTTCCACAAAATGTGCTGGTACGCGAGCAGGCAAGGATCGTGGCCGCATTGCAGGAAGCTGAAACCGAGCCGGACAGCATTGCGCAGAAAGCCTTTATGCAGTCGGTATATGGCATGCATCCGTACAGCATGGACCAGAACGGTGAAATCTCTACGGTTCAGTCGCTGACGGTTGCCCAACTGCGCGAGTTTTACCAAACGTATTACACGGCCAAGTCTGCTGTCATTGCCATGATGGGGGATTTGACGACAGAGCAAGCCAAACAGATTGCCGAACGCTTAAGTGCCGGGTTGCCGCAAGGGCCTGCAGTAGCCGCTATTCCACCGGTCAAAGAACTTAATGTGCCCAGTATCAAGAAATTCCCGCATCCCGCCGTGCAAGCCCATATCCTGATCGGCCAGCCCGGCAATATGCGTGGCGACCCGGATTTCTTTCCTTTGTACGTGGGTAATTATATTTTGGGTGGCGGTGGATTTGTCTCGCGCCTGACTGAAGAGGTACGTGAAAAACGTGGCCTGGCTTACAGTGTTTATAGCTACTTCATGCCCATGAGCCAGCTGGGCCCATTCCAGATTGGTTTGCAAACCAAGAAAGAGCAGGCGGATGAGGCACTGAAGCTGGTAATGGAAACGGTACAGGTCTTTGTCGAAAAAGGGGTGACCGAGCAAGAGCTTGCTGCCGCAAAAGATAACTTGATAGGGGGCTTTCCGCTGCGTATAGACAGCAACAGCAAGATTCTTGAGTACCTCAACATGATCGGCTTTTACAAGCTGCCTTTGGATTACCTGGATAATTTTAACCAGCATGTGGGGCAGGTGACTG
>DATMSK010000019.1:0-14187 GCA_035565395.1 Methylophilus sp.
GCCTGGCATACGCACATGGTGAATCATGGCGTACGCATTACAGAAACACCTAAAACACATCGCGATGGCTCACGCGGATTTTATTGCCTGGACAGTGTCGGGCATTTGCTGGAGTTTATTTACCACCCGCCGATTGTGCGGCATGTGCAAGGGCTGTGAGTATTGCAAGCATGAAAAAAGCCTCCATTAAGTGGAGGCTTTTTTGTGAGCTTAATTCGGGCGATTATTCGATAATGACTTTGATTGCCAGTGTTTGCTCTTTGTCCAGCACATTGAGCAAACGGTCAATGTTGGGATGTTTGCCCGGGTGGTCTTCGGCATCTTCGGTATGTTCGGCATACAGGGCTAATCCCTCTACTGCCGCATCAGTATTGATTTCACCAAACATCTTGAACAGATGATGGTATACCTTGATGGAGCCCTGGGTGCCCGGTTTGTTCTCAATCACGCCGGCTGGCTGATTGTTTTCATCATACAGTTCAATGCGTTTTACGTGGTCCGCACTGTCCAGGGTCAGAAGATTGTCACTAAATTTTTGCATGGTTGACTCTAGGTTACTACAAATCTTACAAGTGATAGGCGGTACGCGTCATCACTTTTGACGCCAATCGCATGGCCAACTTTACCGGGCCTGGCAGCGCAGCGCCACCCAGTTGCTCTGCAGTGTGGGCGTGTTGTTCTTCATCAGTTTTCATCTGCGCAACAATCGCCCGAGAGGCGTGATCCTGGGCCGGCAGTTCGTGTAAGTGACTATGTAAATGCGCAGATACCTGGTGTTCAGTTTCAGCCAGGAAGCCGAGGTTCCATTTGTCGCCGAGCAGGCCTACAGTGACGCCTAAGCCAAAGCTGGCACCGTACCACAATGGGTTGAGCAAGCTTTTGCGGCCGCCCAGTTCTGTAATACGTTGTTCGCACCATGCCAGGTGGTCCACTTCTTCGCGAGAGGCTTGTTTGAGTGCCTCGACGTTGGCCGGATCACGCGAAACCAGCGCTTGGCCGCTATACAAGGCCTGTGCACAGACTTCCCCCACATGGTTGATGCGCATGAGTGCTGCAGCGTGTTTGCGTTCTTCTTCCGTCAAAGGCACTTCATTGATAGTACCGGCCGCAGGATTGGGGCGACTGGCCATTGCCGAACTGAACACTGTACGCAAGCCCATGTCCATCACCGCAATGGCTTTGTCCAATGTTACTGGCGGTAGTGTCAACATCATCGCTCCCTCTTTATTTACCCGGCTTATACTCTGGATTAGCAGTGCAGGCCGGGGTTCATCACGTTATGGTTTTGCGGTGCTCACTTTGGCAGGTTCTGGCGCTTTCTGGACAGGTAGGCCCTTGAGCAAGTTCATCGCCTGGGTGAACTGGAAGTCATCCTTGCTGGCAGGCTCAATCGGGCCACGGGTTTCAGCATGTTTTTCTTCCTTG
This sequence comes from Methylophilus sp., assembly GCA_035565395.1. Lineage (GTDB taxonomy): Bacteria > Pseudomonadota > Gammaproteobacteria > Burkholderiales > Methylophilaceae > Methylophilus. The sequence continues at coordinate 1,426 of DATMSK010000019.1, forward strand.
AGTTTTTCAGCGGCTGCACGGGATTTTTCTTCATCTACAGCTTTGCTGTCAGCATTGTTTTTGGCATCCGTCGGATTGGACAAATGACGTTTCAAATCTGCTTCGTGCAAGCTGAGGCTTGGATCAGAACCATCATCAACGATCACATCGGGGACGATACCTTTGGCCTGGATAGAGCGGCCATTCGGTGTAAAGTAACGCGCAGTGGTCAGCTTGATTGCGCTGCCGTTGTTCATAGGCAAAATGGTTTGCACAGAGCCTTTACCAAAACTCTGGATACCCATGATCGTGGCGCGCTTGTGATCTTGCAGTGCACCCGCCACAATTTCTGATGCAGAAGCAGAGCCTGCATTGATCAATACCACGATAGGCACGGTTTTGAACTCTTCAGGCAAGTCTTTCAAGTAGTCTGATTTGCCGCGGCGTGCATAATCCATAGGCGTCGCATTCAGTCGCATTTTTGAGTCAACTACACGACCCTCTGTGTACACCACCAGGTCGTCTTTTGGCAAGAAGGCTGCTGAAACGCCCACTGCGGCATCCAGTAAGCCGCCAGGATTGTTACGCAGGTCTAACACTAAACCTTTCAACGGTTTTTTGTTTTCAGCCAGCAAGGTTTTTAAGGCTTTGGCCAAGTCTTCGCCCGTACGTTCCTGGAACTGGGTGATACGCACATAACCATAGTCCTGTTCAATCCATTTGTTTTTCACGCTTTGCGCTTTGATAATGGCACGTGTCAGTGTGAAGGTCAGTGGCTTGTCTTCACCTTTACGCAGCACGGTCAATGTGATTTTCGTATCTGGTGTACCGCGCATACGTTTGACAGCGTCATTCAGCGTGAGGCCGCGCACCTGGGTGTCATCCAGTTTCATAATCAGGTCACCTGATTTAAGGCCTGCCTTGTAAGCCGGGCTGTCTTCAATCGGGGTGACCACTTTCACCAGGCCATCTTCCATGGCCACTTCTATGCCTAACCCACCAAATTCACCCTGGGTGCCGGCTTGCAATTCCTTGTAGGCGTCGGCATCCATAAAGGTAGAGTGCGGATCCAGGCCTTGTAGCATGCCTGATAACGCTTCATTGATAAGTTTTTTGTCTTCTACGGGTTCTACGTAGTCAGATTTTACTTTGGCGAACACTTCGGCAAATACACGCAGCTCGTCTATGGGTAACTGAGATACCGAGGTCCGGTCTGCCCAGGCAGAGATGTTGATGCTAACTAGAATGCCTACAAATACGCCTGCACCTAGCAAGCCGAACTTTTCAAATTTGGAACGCATACAATGCCTTGTGTGATCAATTAAGCGAAGAATATTACTGTATTAAGAGTCAAGTTGCATCAATGGATGTCAGCCTGTTTGCAGAGAGTAGGTAGAATGCCTTTAAGTTCATTTTCCGCTATTTCTGTAAAATTGACTATACTTTTCACGCAAATAAATGTTTAGAGAGAAACATGCAAAAGCCTATCGTAGAAATTGAATTTTGTACACAGTGCCGTTGGTTGTTGCGAGCTGCCTGGTTGGCGCAAGAGCTACTTACCACGTTTGATACTGATTTAAAGTCCGTTAGCCTGGTGCCTGGCACAGGTGGGATACTTGAGGTGCGCTGTGATGGCCGTGTGATTTTTTCACGTAAGGAGATGGGGCGGTTTCCTGAGGCGAAGGAGTTGAAACAGTTCATCCGTGATCTGGTAGATCCGGAAAGATCACTGGGGCACAGTGATAGCCCTGTCAAAGGGGGCGGTGAATAAAGCGAGTGGGCTGGTTGTTATTTGGACGCTTCAACTTCTAGGCGTTTGGCACCATTGTAGCGCGTGCGCCAGTAGCGTTCGTCCATGCTCTCAACACGGACTTTTGCGCCTGCTCTGGGCGCGTGTATGAATTGGTTGTTGCCGACGTAAATGCCAACGTGTGAAAACGCAGATCGCAAGGTATTAAAGAACACCAGATCACCGGGTTGCAAATCTTCGCGTTTGACGGCATCCCCCATTTCACTGATGGTCCGCGCTGAAGGTGGCAGGGAAATCTGGGCGGCATGTTTGAAGACGTACTGGACAAAACCACTGCAATCAAAACCGGTCTCGGGGCTGCGGCCACCGTATTTATAGTCCACACCGGTCAGGCTTAGTGCGCTGATCATGATTTCTTCTACTTTCTCAGACCAGCTACCGGCAACGCCTGACTGATTTTCCATGACCTGTTCTTGCGAATAGCTATACGCGTTTTGCCAGCGTTTATCATCGCTGGGCGCGGCAACACTTTTGCATTGACATAGCAACACGCTGACCAGTAAAGCAGCCAGCCGAATGAACGATTTATTCATCACAATCAAAGGCTTGGAAATCGGGGTTGGATTGTAAAAGGATAGATACGGCCTAAACCTTGCCATACTTTAATGGCAGATGCAAGTATTTGGCCGTTTTTGCGGTGTTTGTGATCATCGTCAAGCGTGCCGGTTTGTTGAAAAAGCCTGCGATTTGCTCGTGCTCGTGGGATAATTAAAATATGTCTTTACAGCAACAAGTCAGTTCCGCTTTTTCAGAAAATGGGTGTTTGGCGCAAGCCATGCCTGCTTTTCGTAGCCGTCCGCAGCAGCAGGAAATGGCGCAAGCCATTGCCGAAGCCATTGAACAGCAACAGCAACTGGTGGCCGAGGCTGGTACCGGCACTGGCAAAACCTATGCTTACCTGGTGCCTGCGCTGTTATCGGGCGGTAAGGTGATTATTTCAACAGGCACCAAGACGCTGCAAGACCAGCTGTACCAACGCGATTTGCCGGCCGTGCGCGAGGCGCTCAAAGTACCTGTGTCTGTGGCCATGCTCAAGGGCCGTTCAAATTATATCTGCCACTATCATTTGCAGCGTGCCAGCCAGGAAGGCCGTTTCCAGTCGCGAGAAGATGCGCAATACATTCCTATTCTGCAAAGTTTTGCCGAGAATAGCCAAAGCGGTGACAAGGCAGAACTGGTCGAAGTGCCAGAACAAGCCACTGTCTGGCAGCAGGTGACCTCGACGCGCGACAACTGCGTGGGACAGGATTGCCAATTTTACAAGCAGTGTTTTGTGATGGAGGCGCGCAAACAAGCCCTGGCGGCGGATGTGGTTGTGGTCAACCATCACCTGTTTTTTGCCGATGTCATGCTGCGTGACGAGGGTGTGGCCGAATTGCTACCCAGCGCCAATACAGTCGTATTTGACGAGGCGCATCAGCTCCCGGAAGTGGCTGGTCTGTTTTTCGGTGAAGATATTTCTACTTCGCAACTCATGGATCTGGCACGGGACAGCCAAATGGCTTACCTGAGTCTGGCGAAAGATTGCGTTGCCCTCAGCGAGGCCGTGCCCCCGCTGGAAAAAGCTTGCCGCGATTTCAGGCTGGTATTCCAGTTTGAAGGCTCACGGATGCCGGCGCAAAAAGCGCAAACGCTTAAAAATTTTGATGACACTTATCAGCGCATGCTGGAAAGCTTAAGCACATTGACGACTGTCCTAGAAACGCAGGCTGGCCGTGACCCATTGCTGGAAAAATGCTGGCAACGCGGAGAAGCGCTATTTGCATTACTGGATGCCTGGTTGAAAGGCAATCATGCCAATCTGGTACGCTGGGTAGAGGTGTTTAGCCAAAGTGTACAGTTGCATGCTACCCCGCTTAGCGTGGCCGATGGGTTCGGCAAGCAGTTGAATGCGCAGCCGCGTGCCTGGATTTTTACTTCGGCCACCTTGGCGGTGAAAAGCGACTTCAGCCATTACCAAGGGCAGATGGGCTTGCTGGATGCGCAAACCAGGCACTGGCAAAGCCCGTTCGATTATGGCGAGCAAGCCTTGCTGTATGTGCCAACGGGCATGCCCGAGCCCAATAGCAGTGCTTATGCCGCAGCAGTGGCTGCCGTGAGTCTGCCGGTCCTTAAAGCCAGTCGTGGCCGTGCATTTGTGCTTTGCACCTCGCTCAGGGCAATGCGCGAAGTGCATGCCCTGCTCCGGCAGGCGTTTGAAGAGAATGGCCTCGATTATCCCTTGCTTATGCAAGGCGAAAGTAACCGTACCGAACTATTGGACCGTTTCCGTACGCATGGCAATGCCGTACTGGTCGGTTCACAAAGTTTCTGGGAAGGCGTGGATGTGCGTGGTGAGGCATTGTCATGCGTCATTATCGACAAGTTGCCATTTGCGCCGCCTGATGATCCGGTGCTGGCCGCACGCATCGACAAGATGAATGCCGAAGGCAAGAATGCTTTTATGGAGTATCAGCTGCCATACGCGGTGATTACCCTTAAGCAGGGTGCCGGGCGCTTGATTCGCGACGAGCAGGATTTAGGGGTGTTGATGATTTGTGACCCGCGCCTGGTCGATAAACCTTACGGCCGTCGCATCTGGCAAAGTTTGCCTCCTTTCAGGCGTACGCGCGTGCAGCAAGAGGTTGAGGATTTTTTTACCTTGATTAATGGCGCCGCTCAGCCATGATAGATATTCCTACCCACGAGTATGTACTGAGTGCCATCCGGGCACAGGGGGCGGGTGGGCAAAACGTCAATAAAGTGTCTTCTGCCATTCATTTACGGTTTGATATTCTAGCTTCCAGCCTGAGTGAGGCGATCAAGCACCGTTTGTTGCATAGTCATGACCAGCGGATTACGGCTGAAGGTGTGTTGGTGATCAAGGCGCAGCAATACCGGACACAAGAAGCCAATAAACGGGATGCGATTAGGCGGTTGCATGCGATTGTTGAGGCTGCGAGCCATGTGCATGCAGTCAGATACGCGACAAGACCGACATTGGCGTCGAAAAAACGGCGTGTCGCAGGCAAAATACAACGCGGATTAGTGAAGCGGGGGCGGGGCAGGGTGGTCGAAGAGGGGTGACCAGACGCTGCTCTAGCCATCAGAACATATCAGGTCGCGCCTTCTTCAGCTGAATCAGCACCAGACTGCCTATACTTAGCACCAGAAACGCCCAGTTTCCCCACCAAACATAAGGCGTTGTACCCTGGTAACTTTGTGCTTTGCCGACCAGTATTGCGGCTTCATCATGCGGTGCGTGTTGGAGTACCTGACCGTTCTTGTCAATGATGGCGGTTGCCCCTGTGTTTGTACTGCGCAACACCATGCGCCCGGTTTCCATGGCACGTACCTGGCTAAACTGCATATGTTGCTCTGCCGCAAACGATTGTCCATACCAGGCATCATTGCTGATATTGACCAGTAGTTCGGCCTCAGGCAGTTGCTGGGCGATTTCTTCACCAAATACGTCTTCGTAACAAATGTTCACGCCTACTTTCTGACCGGCAATCAGTAGCGGTTGCTTGGAAGTGCCACGTGACAAGTCACTTAGTGGCATGTGTAACCAGTCACGGTAAATCCAGCCGAATACACCTTTGAGCGGAATATATTCGCCAAAGGGGACCAGGTGGCTTTTGGAATAGGATTGCGAAGGTGCTGTCCCCAGGCTGATGGCGCTGTTGAAGTACTCTCCCTGTTTGGACTCCACCACACCCACGAGTAAATCGCCATGCTGGCTTTGGGCATGTTGCTTCAGCGCATCCAAGTAGGCGGGAGCGAGTTGTTCAACGAGGACTGGCAGTGCTGTTTCAGGCAAGACGATCAAATGAGCCTGTGTTTGCCGCACCATGTCGAGGTATTGTTTCAGGGTGTGTTCTGCATGCTCGGGTGACCATTTGATGGTCTGCCCAATGTTCCCTTGTAGCAAGGCCACATCCACTGGCTCACCTGTTTGGTGTGTCCATGGGACTTGTGTCAACAGGCTGCCGCCGACCAGTAGCGCGGTCGTGACCAATGCGGCTGGCAATGGTTTTGGTTGGGTGATGATCACAAGCAAACACGTTGCAAGCAGCATCACCAATGCCGAAACACCATAGACCCCAATCAGAGGTAAAAAGCCTGCGAGTGGACTCTCCGGAGCCTGGCTGTAACCGAGGGTCAGCCAGGGGAATCCGGTAAAAATCCAGCTACGTATCCAATCCGACAAGGCCCATAAGATGGGGGCTGCCCAAAGCAAATGCCGCATTTTCTTGGCCAGGTAGCCTGCAAGTGCCGGGAACAGTGCCATAAATGCACATAGGCAAAAAGTAGAGAACCCTGCAAACCACCATGGCATGCCGCCAAAAGTATGCAGGCTGATATAAATCCAGTAGATACCAAACACATAAAAGCCCAGGCCAAATGCCAGTCCCAGTTTAAAGACCTGGCCAGCAGTGGCTGCCCGGTGCCATAACCAGAGCAGGCCGGACAGCGTCAGCCAGGGTAGCCAGAACAGTCCAAACGGTGCAAACCCGAACACAGTGAGTGTGCCTAATAACAGCGCCAGTATTGTCCGTTGCCAAAGAGATGTTTGGCTCAACCACACTAAATTCAACTTAAGCCTTTCATTGTGCCTTTTACTGGCTGAATATCTGTCATGGCTAACCAGGCAGAAAAGTCTGCCGATTGCATCACTTGCCACTCCACCATTCTGGCGATAGCAATCGGATCGTCAGGATCGACCTTGGGGGTTGGCCGTGCCGGATGACACATCAGCACAGGCGGCAAATCCATGTCGAGTGTTGGTGTGAATGTCAATTGCTTGAGTTGCTTCACCCAGTGCATCCAATGCGCCTGGTAAGTCGCGGCATTTCCCTCAAAATCATATACCCCCAGTAACGCTGGTGAGACGCGGAAGCCTGCGGCATGCGCAAGGCGTTTCAATTTTTCTGCCCCTAACCAATGGATGATACGGGCTTTCAGGCCACTGCCTACAGGCGGGCTGGAAATGCGTAGCCATGGCCGTTCAGCAACGGGTAAATGACCATAGCGTTGCTGCAGCACACTGATCAGCGCCTCGCGGATGATTGGCAGCTGATGTATGTGTAAATGTCCATCGACGTAATCCGGTGGTGTGTCTAGCGCCTGTTCAAATGCGTCTAGTTGCTGCTGAATATTCGCGACCACGTGCTGTTTGTGAAGCGTACCAGACAGGCTGCGTAATACCAGTAATGGATGGCGATAGCGTATGGTCTGGGAGAACTGCGTGAAATCCAGGTGCACACCGATATCCGCCAGGCGACGCAGTTGCGGTGTTAACGCTTTCGCACTGTCAGGCCACAACGGGCTTAAGGTCATGCAGGAGGTGGCCGTCAGTACACCTCGTTCTATGAGCATCAGGATGGCGTCATCAATCGCAGGTGATTGAGCATAGTCATCGGCACAGATAATCAACTTGGCCATGAATATCCTTTACGCATGATTAAACGCCCAGAATCGGCTAAGTAGCCAGGTGCTCACCGCAACGATAACCATCACGATGCCTAATGCCAGCCAGAAAGGTAAGAGAGTGTAGGTTAGCGCCAGCCAGAGCAAAACCTGATTACCCAAAAAGCCGAGTAAAGCCACTGCCAGAAACTTGAAAAAAGCGGCCACGTGGCTGGCCTGTGTCCCGCGAAATGACCAATGACGATGTCCGAGATAACTGACCGGGAAGGCACATAAAAATCCTATCCAGTTCGCAGTTGCAGGTTGGAGGCCGTAGTCATGCGCCAGTAAGGCCGCGACATAATGCACGGCTGCGGCCAACGCACCTACACTGACAAATCCCAGAACTGATGCTTTCATGCAGTCATCAATTAGGATGCGCTGGTGTCAGGCGTCTTCGCCGTCATTGCCGGTTGAACGACTTCTGCCACGATGTAAGGGGGGCGTCCTTTGACTTCGTCGTAGACGCGCGCCAGGTACTCGCCCAAAATGCCGATAAACAACAGTTGCACCCCCGCAAAAAACATCATGCTGGCGACCACCGTTAGCCAGCCAGGGACAGACTCATGCAGGAATAGTGCATCAATCACGACCACCGTACCATAAGCAAACGCCAGCAAGGCCAAGGTGGCTCCGGTCAAACTGGCTAAACGTAAAGGTAGCACCGAGAACCCGGTAATTCCTGTCCAGGCCAATGCAATCAATTTGAGTTTTGAATAGGCACTCTCGCCATGCAGGCGTGGCAGTGGCGTGTATGGAATGCCGATCGACTTGTAGCCGACCCAGGCATAGATGCCTTTCATGAAGCGGTTACGTTCGGGCAGGGCGCACAAGGCATCCACCACCTTGCGGTTCATCAGGCGGAAGTCCCCGGCATCGCGCGGGATTTCGACATGTGTACTCGCACTCATCATACGGTAGAACAGTCGCGAGCCCCACAGTTTGAACGAAGACTCCTGCTCACGATCCTGGCGGACGGCGTAGACCATGTCGTAGCCTTCACGCCACTTTTCCAGCATGGTCAGCATAAGCTCAGAGGCATGCTGACCATCAGCATCCATGCAGATGACCAAGTCACCTTTGGCATAACTCAAGCCGGCACTGATGGCATTTTCCTTGCCAAAGTTACGCGAAAACCTGACCAGGGTGACTCTGCATGACTCGACTAATGATTGAACTACCTGGGAAGTCTGGTCACGACTGCCATCATCAACGACCACCATGTCCCAGTATGGAGACATTTTCTGCAATACACTGGAGATATTTTGCAAAGTGCGCGCGATATTTTTTTCTTCATTGTACGCAGGTACCATGACCGTGATATGCGGCTGGGCGGTTTGGCGATCGTCGTCTGTATGAGTCATGGCATCACGTGGAGGATATACTGCAGCTATTGTAACGGATTGGCACTAGTTTTTGGCAGGCGTGCCCAGGCGATCAGCACCTTGTAATTGACGACGGTCTTTAATCACCGCCAACCACATTCCCTGGCGTTGCACGCCACCGATCCATTTGCCTTTCATGACCTCATGGCAATGCATATTGGTTGTGGCCAGGTAAAAGTCAGCTTCTTCCCAACGCCGTGTGACACTGAAACGGCCATCCAGGTAAGGCTCTATCTGAGGGGTGTCAACACACGCGCCTATCCAGTAAGGTTGGTCCCGCTTAGGTAAGTTCATTTCTGTTAACTGTTCTGTCGCAGCACGTAGTGCACTGGACCAATAATCACCTTCCCACTTGAATTGCGCCTGGGTTTGATCTCCGGCCAGGCGATTTAACCTGACATATTGATAGGGATGTAGCTGGATCATATCGACCAATGTCACCAGCATTAACCCCGTCATGACACCCGCCCAGATGGCCTGGTAGAAAGACGGTTTGATCAGGTGGCTGTTCGCCAGGGCCTGCCAAACGGCAGTGATGCACCAGGCGGCAAGGATCGCCAGGAGCGGCAATAAAAAAGTAAAGTGGCGTACGCCATTATAAAGCGCAGGCCGGTCATCCATCACGAATACCAAGGGGAACAGGGTGCCGACTAATAAGGTGTACATGACCATGCGCGTCGGCCGGTCAGCGATACAGAGTGCCTGCCGGCAACACAGGCAAAGCACAGGCAAAGCGAATAAGCCAAGCAAGGCGGCTTCTGGCAGTTTGACAGCAAGGTATTGGAACAAGTAGCTGCGAGGAACTTCACTGATGTTGTAGACCACGCCATTCGCAATGGTCTGCATATTAAAATCAAAATGGGAGAACGATTTGGCAGCCTCTAGCAGGTTGTCTGCCTCAATCACGCTCCACGGCCAGCACATGGCCATAAACACAAATGCGAGGACGGCTGCAGGCAGCAAAACCACCACCATGCGCAGTAAACGTGACAGGATAGGCCTACGCTCCTGATGGTGGTCGAGCAATACGCGGCCAACTACCAGCAAGATCAGGTAAATGACAGCAAAGGCACCACCGACACGCAATCCCAGCGCGCCACCGACGGCAAAACCAAGCAGGACAATCGCTCGGCCACTGACATTCTCCATATCGCGGACCACCAAGGCGGTAGCATACAGTGCCCATAACATACATGTCGCAAATGGGATGTCCTTGGTGTGTGTAAACATGGTCCCTGACCATGACACAGTGAGGAGTAACAGTGTCATTGCGAGTAGCGACAGGCGCTGGCCCCCGAGCAAGTCCGCAAACTTGGCAACACCATAAAAACCCAACAGGCCAAAAAGCGCCGAGAGTAAATGACGGATATCCCAGATCATAATGGGAATATAGGGGTCTATCGCCGCCGCAATAATGTCGAACAGACCACCGTATAAATAAAGATTCCGGTAATGGAATGCATCCTGGTCCTTAAAGCCCGACTGGTACCAGTCGAGCAGCATCTGGCCGTAGGTGTGCTGCACATATTCATCATTGCTGATGCCATGCTGACGGAAAGTGAGTGCTACCCAAATAAACAGTCCCAGCCAAAACAGGCGCATCAACCAGCGATAAATAGCTGGCGATTGAGGATGGGAAGTGGCAAGTGTCATAGGGGGCATTCATTGTGAAAAATCAACACGCGCAAGCGTATCACGACACCCTGCCGGAGAATAGAGCGTGAGCAGCCTCACGCTCAAAAAATAGTGAGTGAATTGAACTGGTGGAACGACTTGATTAGTTACCGGGGTCCGTATGCACGGAAAAACGATAACCGGAACCGCGCACCGTTTGAATCATTTCTTCATGTTTGGATGCCACCAAAGCATTACGCAAACGACGGATATGTACGTCCACAGTACGGTCTTCCACAAACACGCGGTCGCCCCATACTTTGTCCAGCAGTTGAGTACGGCTGTGCACACGCTCAGGGTTGGTCATAAAGAAATGCAGTAATTTAAATTCGGTTGGTCCCAGCGGGATATGCACATTGTGACCAGTCACGCGATGTGTGGTCGGATCCAGGTGCAAACCGGCGATTTCGATCGGGTCATCGGTCATTTGCGGTGCGCGTCTGCGCAGGACCGCCTTGATACGTGCATTGAGTTCGCGTGGGCTGAATGGCTTGGTCACATAGTCATCTGCACCTACTTCCAAACCACGCACCTTGTCAAACTCATCACCGCGCGCGGTCAGCATGATGATGGGTACTTCCTTGGTCAGACTGTCAGATTTCAGTCTGCGCGCAAATTCAATGCCACTCATGCCAGGCAACATCCAGTCCAGCAAGATCAGGTCCGGCATGGTTTCACGTAACAACATTTGTGCATGTTCAACGCTGGTGGCACGGATGGCATGATGCCCCGCCTGTTTGATATTCAACGCCAGCAACTCTTGAATCGCCGGTTCGTCTTCTACCACCAAAATATTCGCTGCAGCCATGACACTCCCTTCAAGCAATATTGAGATCAAAGTATTGATTTAATGCTCGCCAGTTTATGAATGAATTATGACAGTTTAATGACAAACTCACATAAATTTAAATTTGCTTTTATTGCCTTTTGGGCTAATTTGTAACAAGATGTTACGGCAAAAAATAAAGGGGTTTTGATCTTGATTAATCTTTCCAAAGAACATATCACAGCTGGCAATCATTTCAATCGCTGGCTGGTACCACCAGCTGCGCTGGCTGTACATCTTTCCATTGGCATGGCTTATGGGTTCAGCGTATTCTGGAAGCCGCTAGGCAATGCATTGACTGGTCCAGACGGTAAGCCTGTAGAGGCTTGCGCCGCCGGGGCAAGTACCTTCGGTGACAAACTCGCAGGGACAGCAAAAGCACTCTTCGCTACTGACTGTAACTGGACTCAGTTTGACCTCGGTTGGATGTATACCCTGTTCTTCGTACTGTTGGGGTGTTCGGCTGCGCTGTGGGGAGGGTGGCTGGAGCGGGCTGGCCCACGCAAAGCCGGCTTGGTAGCGATGTTGTGCTGGTGTGGTGGATTACTGCTCTCAGCCCTGGGTGTTTACCAGCACCAGTTATGGATGATGTGGCTGGGTAGTGGCGTCATTGGCGGTATAGGGCTTGGACTGGGCTATATTTCGCCGGTCTCTACCCTGATCAAATGGTTTCCTGACCGCCGTGGTATGGCGACCGGCCTCGCGATTATGGGCTTTGGTGGTGGGGCTATGATAGGTTCGCCACTGGCCACCAAGCTCATGAGCATCTTTGCGACGCCTGCATCACCTGGTGTCTGGCAGACTTTTGTCGTATTGGCACTGATTTATGCCGTATTCATGACTTTAGGCTCACTGGGCTATCGTGTGCCGGCAGCCAACTGGAAGCCAGCAGACTGGACGCCGCCAGATGTACAACATAACCGTCTGGTCGCGTCCCGCCATGTCCACCTGAACAATGCACATAAAACACCACAATTCTGGCTGCTGTGGTTAATTCTATGCATGAACGTGTCAGCGGCCATTGGCATTATTGGTGCCGCAGCGCCCATGTTGCAGGAAACCTTTGGTGGGGTGCTGATTGGTCAACCATCACTCGGATTTGCCGAAATTAAAGCTGACGAAGCGTTGACGGCAGCCGCGGCGGCGGTTGGTGCTGGCTTTGTAGGCCTGATCTCGCTGTTTAACATTTTTGGCCGCATTGGCTGGGCCACTTCTTCCGATAAACTGGGCCGCAGGAATACTTATTTCATCTTCTTTGTGCTTGGCATCATGATGTATGTCTGTGGTACTTACGCAGCCAATCACCATCAGTTGGCCTTGTTCCTGCTGGTGTTTTGCATTATTGCCTCCATGTATGGCGGCGGTTTTGCTACTATTCCTGCATACCTTGCTGACCTGTTCGGTACGCAGTTTGTAGGTGCCATTCATGGCCGGTTACTGACCGCCTGGTCCACTGCCGGTATTCTTGGCCCAGTGATTGTTAACTATATGCATGACGTCAGGCTCGAGGCGCAGGTGCCCTATGCAGATATATATGCCCCTATTTTCATGACATTGGCAGGTTTGCTGGGGGTTGGTTTCATCGCCAACTTGTTGGTAAGACCCGTTGCAGACAAATATTTTATGTCTGACAGTGAGAT
>DATMSK010000020.1:0-4924 GCA_035565395.1 Methylophilus sp.
CTGTGATTTCAATGAGTTGCGAAACTTCCAAGCCACGAATTAAGGCCATTTCCTCGGCTATTCTTTTTAATTGACCTGGACTATTCCTGCCCTGGTGACCCAGCCAAACGGGGGGAATATCCGGGGAATCCGTCTCCAAAACCACATGCTCTAATGGCACCTCTGCCGCCAATTTGCGAATTTTGAGTGCGCGTGGCCAAGTCATTGCACCGCCAAAGCCCAATTTAAAACCGAGCTCTGCAAATATTGTTGCCTGCTGCAGGCTGCCATTAAATGCATGCGCAATCCCCTGATGTATATGATGCTTACGCAAGTATTTGAGCACACTGTCCACTGCTGCCCGCACATGCAAAATGACCGGCAGGTCAAACTGCTTGGCAATCTGTAACTGCCCTTCAAATAGCGCAATCTGCTTGGCTTCATTCTCGCGCGTCACATAAAAATCCAGGCCGATCTCCCCTATCGCCAGCAACTGCTGCGCCTTTGGCCCAGCTAACACCGCAGCGACTGCCTCATGCATTTGCTGCAAAGCGTCATCAGGCGCCTGATCCACAAACAGGGGATGCCACCCCAGCGCAAAGCCGGTTTGCGGGTGGCGTGCGCACCAATCCATGATGGGTTGAAAAGTGGATTGCATCACAGCCGGAATCACCAGCGCACGCACCCCTTCGGCTTGCGCCTCTTGCCAGATCTGGTCACGATCGGCAGAAAATTCGCTGGCATCTAGATGGCAATGTGTATCAATCAGCATAAGTCAGGGTTGCAATTTAGCCTGGAGACGCAGGTCCTGGCCAAATTGTCGCACTTCAAGCACACGCAGCTCACGCACGTCTGCCATCTGTGTCATGTCTGGCAAGGCAAACATGCCGCGTGCAGTATGGCCCATCAGTTTGGGAGCGTAATACAGCAATAGTTCATCGACAAAGCCACTTTGCAGAAAAGCCCCATTGAGCGTCGCTCCAGCCTCAACCAGTATTTCGTTGCAAGGCACGGTGACCAGGTTCTTCATCAATAGAGACAGGTCGACCTGTCCGCGAACATCAGGTGCATGCAGTGTACGCACACCCATAGCTTGCAAGGCCTCCAGCTTATCGACATCCGCATGCGCATAAGCTATCAAGGCATGACCGTCCTGCAATACCCTGGCATTCAGCGGAATGCGTAACTGACTATCCACTATCACGCGCAAAGGTTGCCTGGTTGTCGCCACCTCCCTCACCGTCAATGAGGAATCATCCTTAAGGATACTGCCAATGCCGGTCACAATGGCGCAGCTTTGCGCACGCCAGTGATGTACATCTTTACGCGCATCTCCAGACGTAATCCACTGACTCGTACCATTAGCCAACGCTGTACGACCATCCAGGCTGGCAGCAACCTTCAGTCGCACATAGGGGCGCTGCGCTGTCATACGCTGGATAAACCCAGGATTCAGTAACCGGGCTTGTGCTTCACCAATCCCGACGACCACCGTGATGCCCTGCGCACGTAACCTTGCAATGCCGTTTCCGGAAACCAAGGGATTGGGATCCTGCATGGCCACCACTACCCGGCTTACCCCGGCTTCTACCAGAGCATCCGCGCATGGCGGCGTACGCCCAAAATGACTACATGGCTCCAGTGTCACATAGGCTGTCGCCCCGCGCGCCTGCACGCCTGCTGCACGCAAGGCATGAACTTCTGCATGCGGCTCCCCTGCCTTCAGATGCGCCCCTTCGCCGACCAGCTGGCCATCGTTAACAATCACGCAACCCACGCGCGGATTAGGGGTAGTGGTATACAGGCCACGCGCTGCCAGACGCAAGGCATGCGTCATCCATTCAATATCTTGTGTACTTTGTGACATAGACTGCCATGATACAAAAAAACATGGCCTCGCGGTTTTTTGTGATGTCCTCAAGCAGCAAGTTCGCCATAACCCACCGGCATGACCTAAGACATTCGACTGACGCATTTCTTAAGCAAAAAACGGCGATTAAACTTGGCTAATTGCAGAATACAATGGTTTTTGCCAGTTTTTTTGCGGCAACTCCTCGCGCGTGCGGGCGCTACACTAGGGTATGATTTATATCGCCGACCCCAATCCCTGGCTGGCCCTGTATGCACAACCATTGCATACACGTGTCACTCCACCCACTGCAGACTTACAGTCGTTTCTATCGGCATACGGCCGATCGCAACAGTTAACCTGCGCCCTCGCCTCAGCGACCCAGGACTTAGAGGCTGACCTCGTAGAAGCGCTGGCTGGCTTGCCAGAAAGCCTGTTGAATATCCTCAGCAAGTCTGTTTTGGGAATTTTCTTTGCAGATGGCCTGGGAGCATCCGGCTTAACTGATATGGTCGCGTTGGGAGATGGTAGCAACAATATCGGATTCATCATCGTGCTGGATAGCAAGGCGTTCACGCATGCATCCGCCAATGCATGGGCAAGCTGGAAAGAGAATTCTGCCTTTATCCCTGACCAGCAGGTGCAAATCGATGTGCGCATTGCGGATCAACATAGCGATCATCGCGTTCAAGCCATGCGATTCCTGTTACTACACGAATTTGGCCATGTCCTGGCCACCATGACAGATTTATGCCCCAAGGAGTGGACGCTTCCCCTGCCCAAGCTGGCAGGACACTTTAGCAAATTCAGTTGGCAAACGAGCGGAAGCAAATCTATCCGCCCGGAACAGAACTTTCCCCATCGAGAAAAAATCTCGTTTTACCGCCAACCGGCACTGCATGCCAGCCAGGCACTGGATCTTTACCGCGACTTAGCCAGAACCGCTTTCCCCACCCTGTATGCCAGCATGGATGTACAGGAAGACTTTGCCGAGTGCTTCGCCACCTATATGCATACACAAGTGCTGGGGCAGCCCTATACCGTGCAGGTCAAGGTAAAGGATGTTGCAGTATTTAACAGCGATGATTTCTGGGCCTCGCCTCGTGCCAGCGACAAGCAACGCTACATGCATCACTTGCTGCAGTCATTGGAACACAACAACGCAGGATACACTTTCCAGGGGCTGGCACCTTTCCTGCGCATGAACCTGAATGGTTCAGACTTGCGTGCACATGGGCAATCGTTGCTGGTACAGGCCAACCAGGATCAGGAAAATGCCATCCTGTGGATGAACCTGGCCACGGTATTTTTATGCCTCAAGATGCGAGACATGGGATTAGCCATCCAGGAACAGGCGCTCTCACTACAACGCCTCTACATTCGCCCAGCCAATTGTCGGCCTGCAAAGTTTCGCCTGCTCATGATCATGACGCCCGGTGATCTTTCTGAAAATACACCGATTGATTGCTTATTGGAAAACAGCCCGGTAGAGCTGCTCTATTACTACGCGACGACAGAGCAACCTCTGCCATCACCTCTACCGGCCCACGATGCCGTGATGGTCGGGCTATCAGATAGCCAGGCCAACCGTGCGCTGTTGCTGGCGGTTCAAGCCAGCCTGGAGGGACATACAAAACCGGTTATCAACCCACCACACTTGCTACCCAACGTAAACCGCGATCAATTGAGTACGCTGTTACAGGGAGTCGCCGGGCTGGATATGCCTCGTACTCACCGCCTTTCGCGCAGCCAGGTAGTGACACGTTTAAGCATGGGCAACCACAGTACCCACAACAATCCGGATGCATTACCAGGCTTTCCATTCATTATCCGCCCTGTCGGTTCTCAAGCCGGTAATGACCTGGCAAGAGTCACCAGCACATCTGAACTGGCAGAGTATTTAAGGACCGTCCCAAGTACCGATTTCTTTGTATCGCGCTTTGTTGACTACAGCAGCCAGGATGGCCAGTTCCGCAAATATAGAATCGCCATGCTGCACGGCCAACCATTTATTTGTCATATGGCCATTTCTAGCCACTGGATGGTGCATTACGTTAATGCGGGCATGTACGACTCTGCCGATAAACGCGCCGAAGAAGGTCTGTTCATGCAGGACTTCTCCAGTTTCGCCACGCGCCATCAAGCGGCTTTGGCCGCAATCTACCAGCGTTTGCAACTTGACTATCTGTGCATAGACTGCGCTGAAACAGCCGCTGGTGACTTACTGGTATTTGAGATCGACCATATCATGGCGGTGCATGCGATGGATTCGGCCAACCTGTTCCCGTTCAAGGCGACGCACATTGCCAAATTGCAACAGGCTTTTGAACAGTATTTATATGCATTAAAGACGCAACCTTTATTGGAGAGCGCATGATGAAACTCAATGCCAATCAATTGAATTTTTCTGGTGGGCCAGGGGCATTACCAGAGAGTGTTCTGCAACAACTCCAGGCGGCCATGCTCTGTGTGCCCGAAGTCGGATTGTCGATTTTAGGCATTAGCCATCGCTCGCAATGGTTTGCCCAAGTGGTACAGGAACTCGAAGAGAACATCCGCCACCTGATGGGTTTACCTGACAATACACGCGTGCTCATGATGCAAGGCGGCGCCACGCAGCAATTCTCCATGCTGCCCATGAACCTGCTACGACATGGCGAATCTGCAGACTACATCCACAGCGGCTACTGGAGTGGCAAAGCCATCCACGAAGCAGAAAAGTCTGGCCAGCTCAACCTGGCATGGAGTGGCAAGGCTGACCAGTTTAGCCGCCTGCCCAGCGATGCTGAGCTGCAACTCTCAAAAGATGCTGCCTATTTTCACTATATCTCAAATGAAACGGTAGAAGGTTTGCAGTTTCACCGCGTGCCAGGCAGGGACGACGTCCCACGTATCTGCGATATGTCATCAGACCTATTATCGGCACCTGGTGAATTCAACCGCTATGCCATGATCTACGCACACGCGCAAAAAAACATTGGCCCGGCAGGCGTGACGTTGGTCATTCTGCGTGATGATTTTATGCAGACACTGCCCAAGGACTTACCTGGCTTTATCAACTACCATGCTCAGGCGGATGCCCATTCAATTTACAAC
>DATMSK010000021.1:0-7542 GCA_035565395.1 Methylophilus sp.
TCTACCGCCTAGACACTGGCAACCAGATTTTGCGGGCATTTACGCTATACCAGGGCCAATTTCACCGCGCGGTAAAAAAAGGCAATTTGCAGACGCTAGGCTTGGTTGAGCGTGGTATGGCAACGATTAGCCAGGCAGAAATAACAGCCCTGGAGACTAAATGGAAGGGCAGTCATTTACAGCATGGTGTCTATCCCAAACAGGTGATTTGGGCATTAGCACTCACCTTATTAGTCGCGGCGACACTCTCGTTGCTCGTTTATATGTTACGCGTCGCGGTAAAAAGAAAAACGGCAGAGATCGAAAGTAAACGCGAAGAGTTGGAGCTTGAACGTTTGCGGTTGACCGACATTATTGATGCGACTCGGGCCGGGACGTGGGAATGGAATATACAAACAGGTGAGTGCCAATTTAACCACCGTTGGGCAGAAATGTTAGGGTATACATTGAACGCGTTGGCTCCGTTTAATGCTGAGATGGTGAAAGCATTAACGCATCCTGAAGACTGGAAAACCGCCATGGCACTGGTCGAACGCCATCTCAAGGGGGAGATGGATTTTTATGAGTGTGATATCCGGATGCGGCATCAGGATGGACATTGGGTATGGATCACTGATCGTGGCAGGCTCATTTCACGTACTATCACCGGCGAGCCCTGGATCATGCGTGGTACACACATTGATATTACCGATAAAAAGCAGGCAGATGCCGTGATTTGGCAGCAGGCAAACTATGATAGCCTGACCCAACTCCCTAACCGGCATTATTTTCACCAGCAAATCAAGGAGGCGTTAGCTGCCGCGATAGACACACAGCAACGCTTAACCTTATTGCTGCTTGATTTGGATCGCTTCAAGGAGGTGAATGACAGCCTTGGCCACAAACGTGGAGATGAGCTGCTGAAAGAGGTCGGGCAACGAATTCGTCAATGCGTACTGCCGCCAGCAACCATTGCCAGGTTGGGCGGTGACGAGTTTGCCATTATTTTGCCGGAAGCTTTACAGGCGGATTTGCAAGCCTTGTGTAACAAGTTGATGCAAGATATTTCCGCTGCTTATATTTTAGGTGGCGAGCGCATATTTGTGACCGTGAGTATTGGTATCAGCCAATATCCTGAAGATGCCGTCAATGCCGAAGAAATGATTCAGCATGCGGACCAGGCGATGTACGATGCCAAAGGCCGTGGCCGTAATAGCCTGCGGTTTTTTTCATTGGCAATCCGTGACGCCTTGTCACAGCGCGTGAGCCTTGCGCGCGATTTGCGTACAGCACTTGAGAATGGCGAGTTGCGCGATTATTACCAGCCTATCGTCAATTTGCGTAGCGGAAAAATTGTGAAAGCAGAAGCGTTGATGCGTTGGCAGCACCCGGAACGTGGCCTGATCAGTCCGGCGCTGTTTATTCCAGTGGCCGAAGAAACCGGCGATATTATTGCCATGGGTGACTGGATTTTTAACCAGGCGGCGCAACATGCAGCGCAGTGGGAGTCACTGGTAAGCGATGATGCCTTCGCGATAAGTGTCAATAAATCGCCAGTACAGTTTGTTGACAAGATGGGTGCAAAAAATGACTGGGTACATGCCTTGCGTAGCATGGGCGTGGCAGGTAAACGTATTGTTGTGGAAATTACCGAAGGGTTACTCCTCAACCCGGATCCCGTGGTTGAAGAACGATTACTACAGTATCGTGACATGGGGATACAGGTGGCCATTGATGATTTTGGCACTGGGTATTCTTCACTCTCGTACCTGAGTAAATTCGATATTGATTACCTAAAGATTGACCAATCATTCACGCGAAACTTGAATGCCGGTAATGAAAGCTATGTGCTGTGTGAGGCCATTATTGTGATGGCGCACAAACTTGGCCTCAAGGTAATTGCTGAGGGTGTGGAAACGGCGTTGCAGCGGGATTTGCTGATCGCTATTCATTGCGATTATGCACAGGGGTTTTTCTATTCTCCGCCGATCCCGGCAGAGGCTTTTGAACAAATGCTGGTACAGCAATCACGTGAAGAGGCAGCGGCTGCCAAATAAGAACCTACTTTTCCCAACATGCCACACCGTTTAGGATGGCATTTGCAATAGTTTTTAGTATGATGATATTTGCTCGTAGGGGCTGAAGCATGTTGGTTTGCAGACGTAAATACCTTGTTTGATTAGCCCGGTTCGCGCACTACCAATAAAAAAGACTCAAGTGATTACTTGAGTCTTTTTTGTTTTAAGTTGGACTTTAGAACTTCATACGTAAGCCGGCACCATAGCTGGTGACATTTGTGTAGTTGGTGGCACTTGGATATTTGTCACCTGAAAAATGGTTGGTTGTATAAGCCAGATAAGTGTCGAAACGCTTATTGATTTTGTAGTCTACCATCGCGGTCCAGGTGTCAATTTTGGCTTGCGAGTTGGTTGAAACCGTAGGGCCTTCAATCGCATCCGATTTGGTCAGGTAATAACCGAAAGAGGCAGTCAGGCCAGCCAGTGCAGGGGCACGTTGCGCAAAGTCAAAGTTGGCACCCAGGTAATACACATAGTTATCCTGCTTGTAGCCAGGTTTTAATGCCGAAGTGGCCACGCCACCGAACACGGTCTGATCATAAATGCTGTTGTAACCAATCGAAGGGGAGGAGGATGGTTGTAACTGGTACCACTCCGCACCACCAATGATTTTCAGGTCTTTTGTTGGCATCCATCTGCCGGTAAGCAAGACAGCTTGAGTGTTATACAAGGACACAGCAATGGTGTCATTTGCCAATGGGTTACCAGCTGCAGCAGTGCCGGATTTTACAGAGTCAAAAAATCTGTCATAGGCCAATTGAACGCCGAATGCGCTGCTTTCGTAGCCCAATTGCGTGGTGTAGCCATTGCCGTGCGCAGTACCAGCCGAATTACCAAACTGATTGATGACTGCATAATTAATTTTGTCATGGCTTTCCAACTCGTACACATTGGCGTACTTGAGCGAGTTTTTCATGCGTGAGTTTTCAGACACACCGCCACCGCCACCCACCGTACCGCTTTCACCCAATGGTGAAAAACTGTCCGCCTTGCCGTTAGGGTCATAGGTGACCGTGATTTCAAAGAACGGGTTGTACTGGGTACCATAGGTTAATTTACCCCATGAGCCGCCATCGATCCCGGCCCAGGCTTGGCGCGTAAACAATTCGCCGTTCATGGAAGAGTTAGCGCTGACGCTGGAGTTAGCATTCGTACCTGAGTTATCAGCCAATGTTTGTGCCGCATCATGTAAGCGCATATCCAGCGTATTAAAGCCGGCTTCAAACTGGTAAATGAACTTGAAGTCATGATCCCATGCTTGCAGCTTAGCCACTTCGCCCTTGAAACCCAGGCGTGAACCTTGCCAACCACCATTCACCCAGTTTGTACGGGAGGTCACTCTGCTGGTTTTTTTTGCGCCTGCATAAGGATAAAAGTTATTGGCTAACTCGTAGTTCTCAGGCAGGGAGTGGTTGATATGCGTCAGACCAATATCTACCAGGCCATAAACTTGAAAGTAAGAAGGATGATCGCCCAGGTCGAAGTTGATTCGGAATGGGTTGTCGTCATTCATAAAACGGGAAACAAGAGAGGGTGACTCTTGCGCAGTGGTACTGGATTGTTCTGCCGCCTGGGCTGCAAATGCTTGGCTGATGGTTAACGGCAGTAATGCCAGTTTGAAAAAGTGCTTGAAGGTCATCCTCTATCCTTGTAAACAGTATTGCGGGTTATTTCAGAACAGGGATTTTGGAGTTTTTGTGTGAAGGTTACGTGACATCAAGCTTACACGAAACTTACATCATGAATTTGCGCATTTTAATCCCCGGATAACCAACCATACGGATGAAGGTGTTAAGGGCTGGTTATCAGAGTTTCTAGGATTGGTGCGGGTTAGAACAGGTGTGTAAATTGCACGCTGAGGATATCTGCACTGCCATCGTATTTGCCAGCAATCAGCCCTTTACTCGGCGCAGGTGTTTGCTGGTCATCATAAATTGTCGCTTCTTTGATAAAAAGATGGGCGTAACCTGCATCAAATCTAGTCTGCGGACTATATTGCCAGCTGGCGCCAAAAGATAACCAAATGCGATCATTGCCCGGGATGCGCGCTGTCCTGTGATTATTATCGATCGCTTCTTCGTCATAGGCGATCCCGGTACGCAGTTTTACTGCATCTGAATAGCGGTAATTCAGGCCTAACGAGTATCGCAATGTGTTGTTCCAGTGTTCTTGCGTTGTGCCGACTGCCGAATTGGAACCATTATCGCGCATAATGCTGAGTGCTTTAAACTGGCTCCACCGAGTCCAGGTGATATCTGCCAGCAAATCCCAACGGTCATCCAGGCGGCTAAAGCTACTGAAGGAAAGTGTTTCCGGTAACGTCAGGTCGGCAGTGATGTCAGTGTTAAGCGTGCGTGCCGGATTGCCATTGGCTAAAGTGAAAGGCGATGAGGCCTCGCCTTTGAGATGTTGTTCCACTTTTGACCGGAAAGAGAGCCCTAAGCGGGTATCGGGCGTGATTTGGTAAATAGCTCCCAGGTTGTAACCAAATCCCCAATCCTCTCCTTTATTTTTGACCGATGATTCAGGTAAGCCGAACCCTGACAGGTTAACGGCGCTGGTTAGCTCCGCCTGGGCCCACATGGCCGAAATGCCGAAACCCAATGACCATTGATCATTGAGTTTCCAGGCCAGTGATGGGTTGATGTTAATGGTCTTCAGTTCAGACTTAACCGCTTGAAAACGGCCCAACCAGTTTTTGTCATACTCGGTCTTGAGGCCGAAGGGTGTGCTAATGCCAAGGCCTAATTTGAATTGCTCATTAATATCCTGCTTGTAAAAGAAGTTGGGAATAGCCGCCAGGCTACCTAAATCCCCACCTTCACCACCAGGTGCATATGCTGCGACTGGCACACTATTTTTATTGTCAAACTGACCATTGGTTTTAATCAAATGCAAGGCACCTACGATTTGGGTGCCATCCAGGTAAGTCATGCCAGCCGGGTTGAAAAAAATCGTGCTGGCATCTTCTGCAACGGCTGAAGCTCCGGCATACGCATTTCCCAGGCCACTGGCGCCTTGTTCGAACAAGGCAAAGCCTGCTGCATGGAGGTTTAATTGATAAGCTGAAAGTATGAGGCCCAGTGATAGGTAAGATAGTTTTAAGCGCAACATGTGTTTCCCCTAGGTATGATTTTTTATATGTTTTTAGTTAAATCTATTTTTAAAGATTTGCTGACTCATCGCCTTTCAATCATCAGGTGGTAGAGCCAGCAATTTTACGGAACGTTGCTGGAATGCTTTCCGGAAACTCCGCCATAAAAATCGTGGTCTGGCTGGCAGATAAGGCTGCGCTGAACAAGTAGCCTTGCACGTGATGGCAGAGTTTGTATTGCAAATATTCAAACTGAATCGTACTTTCCACACCCTCAGCAACCACTTTCAGGTTCAGGCTGACGGCCAATGCGACCAGGGCATCGACAATGGCGATATCCACTTTGTCTTGCGGAATACCAGCAGTAAATTGCTTGTCAATTTTGAGGATGTCGACCGGCAGCTGCTTGAGGTAGTTCATGGATGAATGGCCGATGCCAAAGTCATCGATGGCAATCCCGATGCCTAATTGCTTTAAGGAGTAAAGGATTTGTTTGGCTGCCTCAATGTTACGCATGACCATGGATTCAGTGATTTCCAGGTTGAGAGTGCGTGGCGAAACACGGTAAAAATCCAGGGCGTGGCGTATGGTGTTTGACAGGCTATCATCATCGAGTTGGCGTGAAGAGATATTCACATTCATGAATAGGTCACTGTCAAACATTTCTTGCCACATGGCCAATTGCTTGAGTGATTGATGTATGACCCAGGCGCCGATGCTGATAATCAGTCCAGAACCTTCAGCCAGGTTGATAAATTGGTCTGGGGTCAGCAGTCCCTTGGTCGGGTGGCGCCATCTGAGCAAGGCTTCAAAGCCAATGGTTTTCAGTAATTGGGTATGGATAATCGGCTGGTAATAAAGCTCTAGCTCTTGATTTTGCAGCGCAAAATGTAATTCTTCACGCAGGGTACGTAGCTCGGAAGTATTGGCCTCATCCGTTTCACTGTAAAAACGGAAGGTATTTCGCCCAGCATCCTTGGCCTGGTAGAGCGCTACGTCAGCATTTTTCATGACTTCGGTCTTGGAGTCAAAGTTTGGCCTGAGCAAGGCAATCCCAATGCTGACGCCGATATGGATCTCATGGTCATCGACAATAAATTGGGCCGAGATGGTTTGGATAATACGTTTGCAAACCTGCTCGATGGCAGGGCGTCCCGAGGCATCCAGCAAGATGGCAAACTCATCTCCGCCAAGACGGAAGATTGCATCTTTCTGGGATAGATTGCCGCGCAAGCGGTGGGCGACTTGTTGCAAGAGTTTGTCGCCAGTCCCGTGGCCAAATGAATCATTGACGATTTTAAAGCGGTCCAGATCCAGTAGCAGGAGGTAAACATGCTTGCGGTCATCCGGTGTAGCAGTGATTTTGCGGGTAATGGCTTCTTCAAATGCGTGGCGATTAAGCAATTGGGTATTCTTATCGTAATGCGCCAGGAACTGCAGTTTTTCCTCGATGATCTTGCGATGTTCCAACTCCGTCTGTAATTGCGTATCACGTTGGCGAATGCTTTCCAGCATATTGTTAATATCATGCCCCAGCATGCCTATCTCATCTGCGCTGGTAATTTTGACGCGTTGGTCATAATGGTGATTGCGCGTGATGTTGCTGACAAAGCTTTGCAGGGCGTGAATCGGGTCAACGATATTACGGTTCAGGCGCCACATAATCAGGCAGCCGGCCAAGGCTGCAGCCAGGACAGCAATAGCGTTTGACCAGGCAAAGCTGATCAGCACATCCACAATCTGCTCTTGCTTAATGGTAGCATGCAGGGTACCTACGGTTTTTTCATTCACAATAATCGGTGTTTCCACTTCCATATCGTGAAAATAAGGATAAAGCCATTGCCATACAGCGGGTGCTCGCGGGTGTTCTGGATGCAGGCTTTGTAGGGGTTTTTGCTGCTGGTTCAGGATGATAATGCTGCGGATATTTTGGTTGTCAGTCAGAGGTTCCAGGGTTTTAGCTGCTGAACTCACTTCACCAAACATCACTGCAGGCCCAATGGAATTAGCGACGACATTCATTTGCACCAGGATGTCGCGGATAAGATGCGAACGCAGGCTGTGGTAGTGGCTACCAAATGCAAAGACAATAAAGACCAGCAGCATGCTCAAGGTCATCACCAGCTCGGTGAGTAACAACTTATGTGCAATTTTGAGGTGCGGTAACAGTCGGATCATACAAGTATCAATTAATAATATGGGTCGCCAGGTTCATCAGGCGAGTATCAAACACGATGCCTGCCTGTTTTGCTGAGGTCAGGTGTAGTGCGAACTGGTAGCGCTTGTCCTGCTCACTGATTTCGACATGGCCGTGCTCAGAAAATTTATTACCGCTATGCACCACAGTTAATACCGAATCCTTCTGCATGACCTGCTGTAATTCTAGCCGCT
>DATMSK010000022.1:0-11910 GCA_035565395.1 Methylophilus sp.
GTCAGCAATTAGCCAAAAACTTGTTTTTATCCGGACACCGTACGCCCTGGCGTAAGGCGCAAGAGGCAATCATTACCTTCATGCTGGAGAAGCTCATGAGTAAGCGCCGCATCCTCGAAATTTATCTGAATGTAATTGAATGGGGGGATGGTGTATTTGGTGCCGAAGCGGCGGCCAGACATTACTTTCATGGCAATGCCAGGACCCTGGGACCAGCACAGGCGGCGCGGTTGGCCGCCATGATCCCCAATCCTCGCTTCTATGATGTTCATCGCAGTACACGCTACCTGGGCCGCCATACAGGGACCATACAGGCGCGTATGCGATTGGTGAAATTACCCTGATTTTAAGGCTTTGTTTGGGTTATTGAACCAAAATGCCGCCACATACAATGTTTGGTATAAATATATGTATGTGGCTAAACCACATCCGTATTGATGCGCCACTGCATGAATGCTGGTGCCTCAGGGGGCCGGTTGCATGTTGACCTTAGCCCTTAACAGCGAGATGTTCCAACAAGGGTGTGAGGTAACGGCCAGTATAACTGGCCGTATTTTTTGCCAGTGTCTCGGGCGCACCTACACCTACCACCGTCCCGCCGCCATCGCCACCTTCAGGACCCATGTCGATCAGCCAGTCAGCGGTTTTAATGACATCCAGGTTATGCTCAATAATCACCACGGTGTTGCCCGCATCGCGCAGTCTGTGAATCACATCCAGCAGTAATTGAATATCTGCAAAATGCAGGCCGGTCGTCGGTTCATCCAGGATATAGAGCGTACGCCCGGTATCACGCTTGCTGAGTTCGAGAGACAGCTTAACGCGTTGTGCTTCACCGCCTGACAGCGTGGTCGCGGATTGTCCCAGCGTAATGTAGCCCAGGCCCACGTCGAGCAGCGTTTTCAGTTTGCGCTCAATCACGGGTTGCGCATTAAAAAATTGATGCGCCTGTTCCACGGTCATTTCCAACACTTCATGGATGTTCTTGCCCTTGAACTGAATTTCTAACGTTTCGCGGTTATAGCGTTGGCCTTTGCACACATCGCAAGGCACATATACATCTGGCAAGAAGTGCATTTCAACACGGATCACACCATCGCCTTGGCAAGCCTCGCAGCGGCCGCCCTTGACGTTGAATGAGTAACGCCCTGGACCATAACCGCGCGCACGGCTTTCCGGTACGCTGGCAAACAAGTCACGAATAGGTGTGAATAAACCGGTATAGGTGGCCGGGTTAGAGCGTGGCGTACGGCCGATAGGGCTCTGGTCGACATCGACTACTTTGTCGAAAAACTCTAAGCCTTCAATGCTGTCATGCGGTGCTGCTTCAGTGCTGCTACCATACAAATGTGTGGCGACGGCACGATACAGCGTATCGTTGATTAATGTCGATTTTCCGCTGCCGGAAACGCCTGTCACGCAGGTGAGTAGTCCCACCGGAATTTCGATACTGACGTTTTTCAGGTTATTACCCGTTGTGCCGTTCAGTTTAATCATGCGTGCCGGGTCTGGCTGCGTGCGAGGTAACTTGAACTGAATTTGTTTTTTGCCGCTGATATATTGACCGGTCAAGGAATTCGGGTCAGCCTGAATTTCGGCCGCAGTACCAGAAGAGACAATCTGGCCACCGTGTTCACCAGCTCCAGGGCCGATGTCCACAATAAAGTCGGCCAGTAAAATCGCATCCTGGTCATGCTCTACGACAATCACGCTGTTACCGAGGTCCCGCAGGCGTTTCAATGTTTCCAGCAAACGGTCGTTGTCGCGCTGATGCAGGCCGATAGAAGGTTCATCCAGCACATACATGACACCGGTCAAGCCGCTGCCAATTTGCGAAGCCAGGCGGATACGCTGCGCTTCGCCACCCGATAAGGTTTCTGCCGAGCGCGACAGCGACAAATAATCCAGACCCACATTGGTAAGGAACTTCAGGCGGCTTTCAATTTCCTTGACGATTTTATCGGCAATGGCCAGTTTCTGGCCGCTCAGTTGCAAGGTCTCAAAAAAGTGCAATGCCTGTTTCAAAGGCACTTCACAAATCTGGTGAATATTGCGCTCACCAACTTTTACGTGACGGGCTTCCCTGCGTAAGCGGGTACCTCCACAATCCGGACAAGCGGTAGCATTGATGTATTTAGCCAGTTCGTCACGTACGGCAGTAGAGTCACTTTCGCGGTAACGGCGTTGCAGGTTATTGATAATGCCTTCAAAAGTATGTGACTTGCTAAAGAAGGTCCCGCGCTCATTCAGGTATTTGAATGTGATTTGCTCACGGCCAGAGCCATACAACAGAATTTGCTGGGTCTCTTCCGGCAAGGTTTCAAATGGCGCTTCAAGGTCAAAGTTGTAATGTTGGCTGAGGCTAGCCAGCATCTGGAAGTAGAACTGGTTGCGCTTATCCCAACCTTTAATGGCACCGCTAGCAAGCGATAAATGCGGAAAAGCAACTACGCGCTTGGGGTCAAAAAACGTGACCTGGCCCAAACCATCACATTTGGGGCAAGCGCCCATGGGGTTATTAAAACTGAATAAACGCGGCTCAAGCTCTGCCAGTGAGTAGTCACACACCGGGCAGGAGAACTTGGCTGAGAACAAGTGTTCTTTTTCAGTGTCCATTTCCAGCGCGATCGCTTTGCCGTCGGCCAGGCGCAATGCGGTTTCAAAAGACTCTGCAATACGCTGCTTCATGTCTTCCCGCACTTTGAGGCGGTCGACCACCACGTCCACGCTATGTTTAGTGGTTTTGGCCAATTGCGGCAGGCTATCCATTTCGTAGATCTTGCCATCGATGCGCAGGCGTACAAACCCTTGTGCCTTGAGCGTATCAAACAAATCCAGCTGTTCACCTTTACGATTCGATACCACAGGCGCCAAGATCATCAGTTTGGTGTCTTCAGGCAACTTGAGGACACTGTCCACCATCTGGCTAACCGTTTGTGCTTCGAGTTTGATGCCATGATCCGGGCATTCGGGGTCGCCCGCACGTGCATAGAGCAGACGCAGGTAGTCGTGGATTTCAGTCACCGTGCCAACGGTGGAGCGAGGGTTGTGCGAGGTGGATTTTTGCTCGATGGAAATCGCAGGCGACAAGCCCTCAATCAGATCAACATCAGGTTTGTCCATGCGCGCCAGGAATTGGCGCGCATAGGCTGATAAGCTTTCGACGTAGCGGCGCTGTCCTTCTGCATAGAGCGTATCAAAGGCCAATGATGATTTTCCAGAACCGGAGAGGCCGGTCACTACAACCAGCTGGTTGCGCGGAATATCCAGATTGATGTTCTTCAGATTATGGGTGCGCGCCCCGCGAATTTTGATAAATTCCATGATACTTTCACGAACAGACAGCCAACCTGATAATATACGCAATTATTCAAAATTAAGCCAAGTTTTCTTACAGATTCATGCAGTTCTCCGAAAAAATGACCCGAATAGAAACGCGTGCCACTGCTGCATTGGCGTCTATTTACGGGCTCCGTATGTTGGGCATGTTTTTGATTCTGCCTATTTTTGCGATTTATGCCGAAACCTTGCAAGGCGGTGATAACCATGCCTTGATTGGGCTGGCACTGGGTGCCTATGGTTTTATGCAGGTGATTTTCCAGTTACCGTTTGGCATGGCATCTGATCGCTTTGGCCGTAAAAAACTGATTTACCTGGGCTTGATCATGTTTGCGGTGGGCAGTGTGTTTGCCGCAACCGCACAAGACATTTACATGGTGATTATCGGTCGCGCGATTCAGGGGGCGGGTGCTATTTCTGCGGTGGTGACTGCGCTGGTGGCCGATTCCACGCGTGAAGAACACCGCACACAAGCCATGGCGATGATAGGCGCTACCATTGGTGTTACTTTCGCGGTGTCGCTAGTGGCTGGGCCAATTCTGAATCAGTGGATAGGCGTATCCGGTATTTTCTGGCTGACGGCAGCCCTGTCGATTGCGGCGATTGCGGTGGTGAAATTTGCCGTGCCAGAGCCGTTACATGCACACTTTCACTCAGATGCGCAGGCAGCGCCAGCCAAAATTCGTGAAGTACTACGAGATACCCAATTGTTGCGCCTGAATTTTGGCACGTTTTGCCTGCATGGCGCACAAATGGCCATGTTCATGGTGGTGCCGTTTGCGATTAAAAATAGCACGGGCATGAATGAAAATACCCATTGGCAAATTTATCTGCCGGTGTTGGTGCTCTCGTTTATCCTGATGGTCCCTGCCATTATTTATGCCGAGAAAAAGGCTAAATTGAAACCAGTGTTTGTCACCGCAGTAGGTCTCATGTTGCTGACACAAGTTGCCTTTATATTCAGTCTAAATAGCTTGTGGGGGATTGTCGCGACCTTGTTCTCGTATTTTGTCGCGTTTAATATTCTTGAAGCCTCCCTGCCCTCCCTGATTTCAAAAATGGCTCCGGTGGCTGCCAAAGGCACCGCCATGGGCGTGCACAATACCGCCCAGTCATTCGGGATGTTTCTGGGCGCAGCCCTGGGTGGCTGGTTATCACACAGCTATGGCAGTGCCACGGTCTTTGTGTTCTGCGCAGCATTAATGTTGATCTGGTTTGCACTGGCACTTGGCATGCAAGCACCCCCCAGTGTTAAAACAAAAATGTTCCATTTGCAAGCGGGGTATAATGATGAACAGGCTGCAAAACTGGTGCAGGATATACGCGCCATGGAGGGCGTCTATGAAGCCGTTGCCATTCCCTCGGAAACCATGCTCATGGTAAAGTTGGAAAATCAGCGCAGCAAAGAATTTCAGGCGACTTTGTCGCAAGCAATCATGAATCGGATAGGGGAGTAGTGACACTATGGCATCAGTCAACAAAGTGATTTTGATGGGCAATCTGGGGCGTGACCCGGAAGTGCGCTATATGCCAAACGGTGAAGCCGTGGCTAACTTTAGTATTGCCACCACCGAAAACTGGAAAGACAAATCCGGCGTGCGCCAGGAAAAAACCGAGTGGCATAACATTGTCATGTACCGCCGCTTGGCCGAAATCGCAGGCGAATACCTGAAAAAAGGCCGCCCTGTCTACATCGAGGGCCGTTTACAAACCCGCAAATGGGAAAAAGATGGCGTGACTCGCTATAGTACCGAGATCGTCGCTGACCAGATGCAAATGCTGGGAACCGGCCGTGAAGGCGGTAGTGCCGCGTTTGATGGTGGCGATATGGATCAAGGCGGCGGGATGGATGATTACAACCAGGCACCTCCACGCCAGCAATCGGCCATGGGTGGCGGTAATGCGGGTGGCGCGAACCGCAACGCATTCCAGCCAGCTAGCAAACCAGCTGGCAATTTTGACGATTTTGATGACAATATTCCTTTTTAACAGTCACCAAAGCAATTATGTAAATAACTATTTGGAGCCAATATATTTGGCTCCATTTTTTTGTTTACATGATCTTCAGTGAGGCATACTGTTTTTCTATATTGCCAATGGCTTCACCTGGCGATATTGCAGATCCTCTAAGGTAATATCCATGCCCCCGATACGAATCCCTAATAAGTTGAGGAGAGGGTCTAGTAATACTCTGCCTATTTCTGATAATAGCGGGCTGATAATCGTGGAGATCACGTTGTTCAATAGCCCAAGATTCAAGATGCTCAATACGGTCACATCCAACGTGTTTGCTTGCCCTAGGACATTTGCTAAACTGCTTCCAAGCGGGCTGGAAATTGTTTGTGTTTGTGGTAAATAATTACGGACGGGGTTGGGCACTGAAAACTCCAGCATTTGCGCTGCAGTTGGCTGGAGAGGAAGATTCAGCCCAATTGTTGCAACAGGAATATTCAGTAATGTGGAGACTCTT
This sequence comes from Methylophilus sp., assembly GCA_035565395.1. Taxonomy (GTDB): domain Bacteria; phylum Pseudomonadota; class Gammaproteobacteria; order Burkholderiales; family Methylophilaceae; genus Methylophilus. The sequence continues at coordinate 5,810 of DATMSK010000022.1, forward strand.
GCTGGGCCCGTTCCAGCATTGTTGCTGAGAGTTAATGCGGCAATCCCTGGGCTGCCTTCTATTTCGACTTCCGACTCCCCATCATTTTGTTGAATACTACGCAAGCTTGCAGACCCTTGCGCTACCTCGACGTTCAGTGCCAGATCGACACTTGCAAGCAGAGGAATATTCACCAGTACACCTACACGTGCTCTGACCTGTGCCGTTCTTGCAACGGTGCATAATGTGCCTTGTCCAGCGGCAGGCCCTATAATCAATTGAGGTGGCTCGACGATAATGATTTGAGCATTTACGTTGGTAATAGAAGAGATATTCAAGCCTAAAGGCAGGGTAACTGCATTTGTACCATTGGCAATCATAACGGCTGTTGTGATTAAAGACAGAGCATTGAGTGCGACTGTAGCAGCTGCATTAGTATCAGGCGTTGTAAGGGCAAGCACATCCCCTAGTTTAACCGGAGGATTTTTCACTGCTACTGCGGCAATCTCTTGTATGGCTGATAATGCTTGCAAATCAACGGTCCCGTTTGTCCCGGCAGCATTGGCGACTAGCTCCAGTAAATCTCCAATTTGCATATTGGTGTTCAACAATTCTTGCAATGAACCGACTTGCCCGGAAACTGAGAGCAGGTTTTGTAATGTGATTTTAGTTTCTGCGATGCCACGATAGGCAAGCACATCCAGGTTGAGTGGTGCGCCCAACATGCCACCTAATAGACCATTTAATAATGTGGATTGTTCGCTACTGAGGCTGGCCGTAAAGCTCCCTGCACTGAATGCTGCGAGTGGTGGATCGGATGCTGAGACGGCTTCAGCGCGCAAAATGATGGTTCCGCCAAATAAACCGCCAGCCACCAGACTACTTGGTACCTCTCTGGTCGCCCTTACAAACACAGCGCCATGACTGCCATCTGCAGTAAATTGCCGTATGCCTTGTACCGTTTGTAGTCGCCCCAGCAAGACTAGGTTAGGGCTTGCAGAAAGTTGTCCGTCGAAGCCATTATTGGCAGCAGCCAGTTGCGCCATTTGGGTCACGTTTGAAAGATCGGCGCTACATCCCAGATGACGAGAGGCGCTGATAGCAGCTAGATCGGCGATGGACTGCAGCTGTTTTTTCTGCATCCAAAGACGACCGCTGTCTAGCACCAAAGCAGTTAAAAGCACTGCGCTTAATAACAGCATTACTCCAACAAGTCCGATAGCTCCGCGTTGATATTGATGATTAGCGCGTGACGGGGTCATGGGTATAGAACTCGGGAATGGGCTTCTCAAAGCTCTTAAGGTAACGCTGATGCACTTTTTCCATCACTTCGCCGGGAGCCGGCTGTGGCTGCGCTGAGGCGGATTTGCCAGAGCGTTGCAATTCCAGCCATTGTTGTACAGGTGACAACTCGTGCACTGCTGTTGATGGTATGGCTTGTTGTGTTGTTATCTCCTCGCCATTTGCTATGGCACTACTGAGATTGAAAAATCCAAATAATATGAGAAAAAATTGTTTCATGATGGCCACCTTCCGGTTTAGGGCATTGTGCCGTTGCTTGCGTGTGTCATTTTCTTGAGTTGTTGCATTTCTTCGGCAACCATTCCAAATTGCTTCGCAAAGGCCTCGGCCTTAACGGTATCACCTTGCCGGTAAAGGAGTAGAACAAGGTTATTGGCCGCTTGTCGATAATCAGGGGCAAGTTCCAGAGCCGTCAAAAACTCATGTAGGGCAAGTTGGTAGTTGCCTGATTGCATAAGCAGATACCCGTGATCATTTCGTATGGTGTGTTCGGTGGGCAGTGCGCGGCTGGCAGCTTCAAGATAGCTGAGAGATTCTTGTATTTGGCCAGCTGTGCTGGCAATCAGTCCCAAGCCACGATAGGCATAGCCTGACACGCAACTTGTGGTTAACTGATCATAAATTATTTGTGCTTGCCCTACCCGTCCGGTTTGACGCAATGCATTTGCTCGTAGCAACGCTGCTTGTTCATGTTTGATCCCGGATGCATCAAGGTGTGCAAGGGCTGCATGTGGCTTGCCTTCAGCCAATATTTGCTGAATCAGGCCGAGTTTGGTGGACTCTTCAGCAGATATCGCTGTACAAGCTTTGTCTATCGTCGTCTTGAGGTGCCGTACAGAGTCGTGGTTGGTGTCGGCGGAAAAGGCATCTGAGCAGCTATGGATCAGTACCCATGCCAGTATTATCGATTTTGAGATCATATTCATTATCCACCGACTCCTTTTAACGCTTTGCTTAGCCCAATAAAACCAGGTCCTGCAAGGAATGCCATGAGCGCCGGGAACAAAAACAGGATCATGACGATGGTCATTTTTGCAGATAGTTTGCTGACATATTCGCGCAATTGTGAAACCTGGCGCTGCTCAGTTAATGTTGTATATTCGGCCAATGAATCGCGGACATTACCGCCATAACGTGTCACCTGCTTAAGCATGGCAATCGTGTCATTCAACTCGGTCACCTCTAGTGGTGCCGCCATTTCTACCAACGCATCTGCCCTGTCCTGTCCTGTGTGTATACGTTTGATCACTCCCTCCAGTTCCTTGGCAAGGTTGGGAATCAGGTCACGACCTTGTTGCTCAATAACCAGCAAAATATGCTCCAAAGACAGGCCTGCTTCAAAGAGCATACGGAGCAGGTGTAAAAATGGAATGACTTCTTTGCGAATAGCTTCACGTCTTTTTTGTGCTTTCCAACGTAGTAAACGGCGTATCAGGACAAATGTTGCTGCAAAAGCAAACACTAAATGGAATAGTACATTCACCGCGGAGTTCTGCGTCAATATGGCATAAAAGGCAGCCAGCAGGCCGAACGCTACCGGCAGCAGCCAGGCCAATAGCAGAAACGTGAAGATGGCCTTGGCTCCTGGCCAGCCAGCCTGTAAGAGTAAGTGTTGCATTTCCTCCATTTCGCTATGTGAGATCTTGGCGAGCGTGGCCTGGATGATTTCTGTCAAATTGAGTGGGGTGAATCGTGCTGAGATGTGAATACCTTCTTGTTGCAAAGCTTCACGAAAACGCCGGTGAATATGCTTGGGATGATTGTCTTTTTGCGCACTGTAGAGTAAAAACCCGGCGGCCAGCAGCATGAGTATGGTGGCGATCAACCAAAAGATATTCATCTCTAGACGCTCCGCAACATCCGCCAGAGAATGAATGCGCCCATCCCTTGCAGCACAAGGGCTGTTGTCATCATGGATTGACCGGTAGGATCCTGTAGTAGGATGTCCAGATAGCTCGGATTCATGAGCATGATGTAGACCGCAATGACAAGGGGCGTTAATCCGAGCACCCAGGCTGACATTCTTGTTTCACCAGTCATGGCGGATAATTCCCGACGTGCCAGCTCCTGCTGCCGTATCATCCTGACCACGCTGTCCAGCATCTCACGCGGGCTGCTACCATAGTTATTGCTGATACGCATGGACAAGGCAATCAGGTTTAGTTCACGCAAGTCATGTAGCTTTGCCGCTTCTGCCAGGCTCTCTACCATATCTGCGCCTAGATCAGCTGCGCGAATCACACGATCCAGTACATAGCGTAGTGGCGGAGGCGCTTCGCCTGCACCAAAGCGGATAGCGCTTTCCAGGCTACGTCCGGTACTCAGGCTACGTAGTACCTGATCAATAAAAAGAGGAATCTGGGCAATGATTTGTGCCTGGCGGCGGCGCAAACGGTTGTAGGGCAGCAAAAAGCCGAACACAAAAACCGTTATAAAAAACGTCAGTGTGGCCCCTAGTAAACCATATGTCAGCCATCCGAGCAGTCCCACAGAAATAAAGGCCAGCGGGATGACAACAGCATGTTTCTTTCGTAACTCAAATCCGGCATAGATAGAGGCGCGAATTTTCAACACATGCCAAAAAGGTGGCGGTATACCTGGGGCCATTCCCGAAACCGTCGTGCCATAAGGCAACACCTCCCGGAAATTATGCATCATGCGTTCACGGAAGCGGGCCTCTTTGCTATGTTTCAGCATCCAGATAGCCAGCAGCAATAATGCGATAGCTCCCACAATGAAGGAGACCGCTAAGACACTCATAGCGGTCTCCTGAAAGGTAAATCCTGCAATTTCTGATTGCATGGTCTCACGCCAGGGTGGGAGAAGTGGCCTGTGTTTGTGTCATAGGCATAGAGTTCATTCAGCACAAAGTGACCGTCGCGTATGCCGACAATCTCAGTAATCGAAACGACTTTGCGTTGTCCGTTAGCTGTACGGGCAATTTGTACGACAAGCTCAATGGCTGCAGCAATCATTTTGCGTAATGTACTTTCTGTGCCTTGAAACTTGGCTAATCCTGCCAACATTTCAAAGCGCAGCATGGCATCTTCCGGGCTATTTGCATGTACCGTACTCATGCATCCGTCATGTCCTGTATTCATGGCCTGGAGTACATCCATGACCTCCTCGCCGCGTACCTCACCTAACACGATGCGGTCAGGCCGCATGCGTAAAGAGTTTTTCACTAGCTCGCGCGCTGTGATTTCGCCGCTGTCGTCAATATTCGACGGCCTGGTTTCAAGGCGTACTACGTGGTCGTGTTCCAATTGCAATTCGGCTGCGTCCTCGATAGTCACAATTCGCTCGCCGTGGGGAATAAAACGGCTCAAAACATTCAATAAAGTGGTTTTTCCCGCACCAGTACCACCACTGACGATGAGGTTGCAACGACGTTCAACGGCCGCAGTCAGAAATGCCAGCATTTCATTGTCCACCGTGCCATATTGCAACAGGTCAGCAGAGAGCAAGGGCTGTTTACGGAATTTACGGATAGATAGGCATGGGCCATCCAATGCGAGTGGCGGGATAATCGCGTTTACGCGACTACCATCCGGTAGCCGCGCATCTACCATTGGGCTGGCTTCGTCAATGCGCCTTCCCAAGTGCGCGAGAATACGCCGGATGACGCGTAACACATGGTCATCATCTATGAACCGTAAAGTCGTTGATTCGAGTCTGCCATCCCGCTCTATAAAAATTTTCTTGGGTCCATTAACAAGAATGTCATTAATGCGGTCATCCCTTATCAAACTCTCAAGAGGGCCGTATCCCGCTAACTCATCTACGACTTCTTCGACCAGATTCTCTAAATCATAGCCACTGATAGGTAGGTGGCGATCAGCGACGTAAGCAATCACTTTCTCTTGGACATAAGTAGCGATTTCATTACGTACAAGATTGAGCAATCCAATATGATCGCGTTCAATTTCCGCGATCAGATGCTGGTGTAGCTGAAACTTAAGCTCTTGGTAATCTTGTGCTTGTTGCATGCCATAATCAAATCCAAGTAATTGAACGTGCATCATGCAATCCTTTTAAAATTTCTCACTTTTTGCAGTTACTCTAGAAATCAGCTTGTGAAGCATGCCTTGTTTATTCTCAGTTTGGGGGATGGGTGCTTCCAATAACTTTTCGGCCAGTTTGCGTACACTTAAGCTGTAAGGGTCATGTGGTGATAATTCAAACATACTTTCGCCAGAGTTCATGGTGGCCAGGCGTGCCATGCCTGAAGGCGAGAGTGTGGCCAGCAATGGCAAGCCAAAAGATTGAGCGATGCTTTCGGCATCGGGTGGTAGTTTTGAAAGATAGCGATCCACCACCACACCTGCATTGGTCAACAGAATCTTTTCCTCACGTAAGTGCTTGATTAGTTGCATATTCTGCCTGCAACTGGGGACGCTCTGTTCAACTAGCAAAACAATTTGATCAGCATTACCGAGTAGCAACATTAAAAAATCCGAGCCGACCATTCCCCCCAGGTTTACTACAATTCGTGGAAAATGCCGGCGTAGGCTACGCAAAAGCACGCTGACATCTGCAGCTGTGAATTGCGCACCCACCCAAGGGTCTTCAGGCATTGAGAGTACCGTAAGGCCACTCTTGTGCTTGCCAAAACCAGTTTGAATCAAGGTGGAGTCTATTCTGCGCAGGCTGCGGATGGCATCGATAAAACTGTAGGAAGACGTCAGGCCCAGGTATAGCATGGCATCCCCATGAGGCACACCGAGATCTAGCAGGAGTGTTGGCTCTGTTTCTTGCACTGCCAAGGCGAGGTGTAGTGCCAGCATGGGGGAGTCACTACCTGGCCGCGCACTGATAAC